>DAIUKI010000151.1:0-6842 GCA_036848255.1 Bacteroidales bacterium
ATAAGTCCTATAATAATGAAATTCAATCCTCAAATTATACTGTTGATAATCATTTATTTGATTGCTTCCTGCAAACCTAAAACAGCTGAAAACCTCGAAGAGATGGCGCGCCGCTCTTCCCGTCCAGAAGCGGTGCTGGTGAAAACTGTTAAGCTTGAACCTTCAACTTTTTATCATGAACTTGTAAGTAACGGTAAAGCCTACTCTTCTGAAAAAGCAGTAATTCCATTCAAGGTGAACGGGATAATAAAAGAACTTGCTGTCCGCAACGGTCAAAAAGTGAAAGCCGGTGAATTGCTTGCTGTCATCGAAGATTTTGAATTCAAATCTCAACTTACCACGGCTAAGCATAATCTGGAAAAAGCGGAGATTAGCTTTAAGGATGATATCTATAGTAAATACCTGACTTTCGACACGACAGGTCTTGCTCCCGAGAAGATCAAAACTTCCCGTATACGCAGTGGTCTCGATGATGCAATAACAGCTTTGAACCTGGCTGAATATAATTTCAACAATACCCGTATCTATTCACCTATAAACGGAAGCGTCGCCAACCTCGAAGCTTTGCAGTGGAATCCAAGCCAGAACTATAAAAGCCTCTGCACTATTATTCAGGACCAGACCATGGATGTTGAGTTTCCTGTAATCGAATCTGAATTTGGCTTCATAAGCAAAGGGATGCCCGTAGGAATAATCCCATTCATAAACGACAGCACTCTGATAAACGGAAGTATTACACAGATAAATCCCCAGGTCGATGAAACAGGTATGGTAAAGGTCAGGGCAGAATTCCGGAATAACGGAAGGCTTATCGACGGAATGAACGTTAGGGTGGTAATACGAAAACCTGTTCCAAACCAGCTTGTGGTCCCCAAGGAAGCTCTTGTAATAAGACAGGGCAAAGATGTGATCTTTATCCGTCAGGACTCGCTGGCAATCTGGAAATATGTAACGGTTGAATTCGAAAACAGCACCAGCGCTTCTGTTAAGGAAACAGGTGATGGGATTCATCCCGGCGATCTTGTGATTGTCGGTGGAAACATCAACCTTGCACACGAAACAATAGTACGGGAGGAATGAATAAGGAACCTCATTACAGTTCATTCATATCCACATTCACGGTCAACATACTATTCGTTATGCTGATCATTGTCGGTGCGGCAATGATCCCTTTACTCTCTCTTCAGCTGAATCCGACAAGATATCTTCCCTCACTGACTATCTCCTGGCTGTGGCCCGAGGCGCCTGTACGTGTAGTTGAACAGGAGGTTACAACAACTCTCGAAGGCGTCCTTACAACAGTGACAGGCATTAAGAAAATTTCATCGTACACTTACGCCGAGGGAGGCAACATTACTGTCGAGTTTGATAAAAATGTCGACCTGAGGGCAAAACGTTTTGAGGTTGCTTCCCTCCTGAGGGAAACGCGGAAAAGACTCCCTGAAAGAGTTTCCTACCCTGAGATCAGCATGAATATGCCGTCGAACCAGTCGGGGTCAGTAATCCTTAGCTTTCAGCTCAATGGTAATGCCAGCCCTTCATATATCTATACTATTGCCGATGAAGTAATTAAACCGGCTATCGCTGTAGTAGAGGGTGTTTACAGTGTCAGCGTTTATGGCTCCACACCAAGGGAATGGGAACTTATCTACGATCAGCAGAAGCTTGCTGAGATCGGGATAAGTTCATCTGCAATAAGCGCTTCGATAAATAATTACCTTCTCGAAATGGAGCTTGGCGGAGCTTCAGAAACCTTGACAGGAGGGCCTGAAAAAAGAACTTATCTTACACTCGAAGGCAATAACAAAGGGACATTCAGATGGGACGATATCCCGGTAGCCAAAGCCTCAGGCCGCATAATCCATCTTACCGACATCGCACAGGTTAAGCTTAAGGATCAGCGTCCGCAAAGGTATTTCCGCATAAACGGTCTTAATACGATAAACATCAATGTGAGCGCCGGAAAAAACGTAAACAATATTAAAGTCGCGGAAGGCGTAAAAGATATTATTGAGAAGCTTAAGGGCGAGCTTCCTCCCGGGTACAGCATCAGAACATCGGTCGACAGTACAATTTACCTGAAAGAGGAGATATCAAAAAATATATTCCGGACAATACTTTCAGTGGTGCTTCTCCTTCTGTTTGTGCTTGCGATAAGCCGCGAGTTCAAATATCTTCTTATAATAACAATAAGCCTTGTTGCCAATATATTGATCGCCTTTATCTTCTACTATCTATTTAAGCTCGAGATTCATCTCTATTCCCTGGCAGGAATAACTGTCTCATTCGGAATCATAATCAACAACACAATAGTGATGACCGATCACATAAGGTTCCAGAAGAACCGGAAGGTCGGGATCTCACTTCTGGCCGCAACCCTTACAACCATCGGGGCGCTGTCGGTTATCTTTTTCCTCGATGAAGCATCGAAAGTAACACTGGCTGATTTTGCTGCGGTTGTCATAATCAACCTCTCGGTTTCCCTTGCGGTTGCACTCTTTTTCATTCCTTCACTTATTGAAAAGATAAAGCTTGCTCCGAAGTTCAATGCTCTTGTCATAAGAAGAAAAAGAAGAGTGGCAATGTTCTCTGAGAAATACCTTAGGAGCATAAATTTCATAATAAGACATCGTGTTGTATTCATTATTGCTGCCATCCTGGTCTTCGGACTTCCGGTCTTCTTCCTGCCCGATTCCATTCCGAAAGATCCCCGCGGCCAGATTAAGGATGAGGATCGCACAAAATTCCAGAAGATTTACAACAAAACCCTTGGCAACAAGAAGTATGTCCAGGATATAAAACCTGTTGTAAACAAGGCTCTTGGAGGCACATTCAGGCTTTTTACCGAAAAGGCAAAGAACAGCAGGTTTTATTATTACGGCGGATCGGATGAGGTTCAGCGTACTCAGCTGTCAGTTAATATTGGCCTCAGCGAAGAGGGGCTTACAATTGAGGATATGAATACTACATGTGCCGGACTTGAAAATATGCTTGCGGCATACAGCGAGATCGATATGTTCACAACCCGTATTAACGGTAAGGAAGATGCAAGCGTTTCAATAACATTCAGGCCTGAGTACGATTTTACGATCTTCCCTTTTATTTTGAAGATCAGGATCGAGGATTATATGAATGGTATCGGAAGCTATCATGCAACGGTTTATGGAGTGGGAAAAGCATTCAGCAACCAGGTTTACAGCGACTATATCCAGACCAGCAACAGAATTATAATGAAGGGATATAATTATGATCAGCTTTATGCTTATTGTGAAGCCCTGAGGGAAAGACTTATTTCCAGCGGCAAGGGAAGGATAAAGGAGGTGTACCTTCTCGGTGAAGATTACGGAGGTTTTATTTTCGGGAGGAACAGAAAAGTTTACAGGAACAGGTTGGGAATGGATAAGTATTTCCTTGCTGAAAACGGATCGGATGTTGCATTTGCATACACAGAAGCAAAGCGATATTCCAGGACACCGTCATCGCTGCAAAGTGCATATATCGGAGGAGTGAATGCCCCGGTAAATATCAGGTCGCTGCAGTCGGAGGAGTATGATCTGTGGAACCTCAATAATGCTCCCCTTGAAACTTCATCGGGACAGTTTGTAAAGCTTAAGGATTTTTCTTCGGTTTCAAGGGAAGTATCGGATAATACGATCAGGCGTGAGGACCAGCAGTATGTTATCACTGTAGGGTATGATTTTATTGGAAATTACGAGCTTGGCAGGCTTATCCTCGACCGGAACATCGACGAAACGAGCGCCATGCTTCCTCTTGGTTATACTGCTCAGAGCGGTTCATACAACTATTCCTGGGATCAGAAGAAGACAAATTATCTACTGATCTTCCTTGTGATCCTTATTATTTATTTTATCTGTGCCATCCTGCTCGAGTCGTTCAAACAGCCATTTGTGGTGATCAGCCTTATCCCGTTCTCATTTATTGGTGTTTTTCTAACGTTTCATCTTTTCAATATAACAGCTGATGAAGGGGTGTTTGCGGCAATGATACTGCTATGCGGGATTGTTGTTAATGCAACACTCTATATTTTGAATGATTTTAACAGCATAAGAAGACGAAAACCTGCACTTCCTGAAAGAGTTGCATATCTGAAAGCATTTAATGGCAAGATCATCCCTATATTCCTTACGAAGCTCTCAACAATAATCGGATTGGTACCTTTCCTTCTGACCGGTAAAGATGAGAGGTTCTGGTTCGCGCTGGCCGCAGGAACGATCGGGGGGCTGGTGTTTAGTTTTATAGGGCTATTTATATATCAGCCGATCATGCTTAGGGCAGGGGGCAAGGGGCAGGGGGCGGGACTCCGCTAGCGCGGATTTGTAATCCGTGCTTGATTGAATTGTAAATGGCACGAATTGCAAATTCGCGCCAGCGAATGAACTAAAGAGATAAAATTAAGAAAACGAATGATTAAGTTTCTGATTACAAGACCCGTCGCAGTAATAATGACCTTCCTGGCCTTATTGCTTCTCGGGATCGTAGCTTCAAACAAGCTACCTGTATCATTAATGCCCGATATCGACATTCCCGAAATCACAGTTGCCATTTCCCGTTCTGATATCAGTGCAAGGGAACTTGAGAACACAGTTGTTTCGATTCTGCGGCGGAACCTGCTCCAGGTACAGGGACTCGATAAGATCGAATCCGAATCCCGTAACGGAAGCGCACTGATCCGCCTCTCCTTCAAATTCGGGAACGACATCAACCTTGCCTTCATGGAAGTCAATGAAAAGGTTGACGGCGCCATGAACAACCTTCCCAATGATCTCGAGAGACCAAGAATAATAAAAGCAAGCGCCACCGACATCCCTGTGTTTATGCTGAATATAACCCTTGCCGACAGCCTGGCAGGTGATGAAAAGTTCATTGAACTCAGCGAATTTTCCGAAACCGTTATCAAGAAAAGGATCGAACAGCTTCCCGAGATCGGAATGGCCGATATAACCGGACAGATCAGACGGGAGATTTATATCAGTCCCGATGAAAAGAAAATGGGCAGTCTCGGAATTACTGAGGATGATATTACAAAGGCGGTCCAGCTTAACAACATCAATATCGGGAGTATTCTTGTGAAAGACGGGAAATACCTTTATAACCTTGAATTCAGCTCATATCTCAAAGAGCTCAATGATGTCGGGGATATCTATCTGAAAACGGGCAACAGGATACTCCAGGTAAAGGATGTCGCCGAGGTGGATATGAGGCAGGAGAGGCCAAGGGGTGAATATTATTCGAACGGGAGCAGGGCTATTTCGCTAGCAATTATCAAGGAATCGACTGCAAAGATGGCTATGCTTGAAGCAAAGATGAAAGAGATACTCGACATTTTCAGGAAAGATTATCCGCAGATGGAATTTGAGATATCGCAGGATCAGACAAGGCTTCTCGATTATTCGATCTCAAACCTGAGACAGAGTCTGCTGGCAGGAGGAATACTTGCATTCGTGCTGATGTTCTTCTTCCTCAAGGACGGGAAATCACCATTGATAATCGGCTTCAGCATCCCGGCAACACTGGTAATAAGCCTCCTGTTTTTTTATCTGGTTGGTCTTTCGATAAATATAATATCGCTTGCAGGATTGATCCTCGGCATCGGGATGATGATAGACAACTCGATAGTTGTTATTGAAAATATCACACAATGGATCGACAAAGGCCTTAACCTTACCGATGCCTGCGTTAAGGGAACAAATGAAGTTATTACCCCGCTTATTTCGTCGGTTCTTGTTACATGTGCGGTTTTTATACCGCTGATTTTTCTGAGCGGGATTTCAGGCGCATTGTTTTACGATCAGGCAATTGCAATTGTAATAGGGCAGGGGGTATCGCTGCTTGTCGGTGTTACACTTCTTCCTACAATATACTACCTGCTTTATAAAAACGGAAAGGAAGGTTCGCTGACAAGGCTCGTTAAAAAGATAAGCCTGAAACATCTTGAAGAAAAGTATGAAGGCGGTATGAATTTCTTTTTCAGATACAGAACCGCAGCAATGATCACTTTCGGTGTTATAATCCTTTTAATGATCGGACTTTTCATAACAATGGAAAAGGAGAAGTTCCCGGCAGTACGTCAGGATGAGCTTGTAGTATCGGTAGACTGGAACGAGAACATCGATCTTGATGAGAACCTTAACAGGATCAGGCAGATGATAGAGGTTAACGGAGGGCTGGCTCTTCAGACTAACTCATTTATAGGTGAACAGCAATACCTTTTTAACAGGGATTATGATCAGTCGTACACCCAGTCGAAAGTGTATATTAAAGCCAGAGATTTCAGAAAAAGGGAAGAAATCGAAAAAAACTCTTATGAATTTCTTAGAAAAAACTATCCCGGAGCTACATTTAATATAGCGGCCCAGCAGAACATATTCGAAAAGATATTTTCAGCTTCTGAAACTCCACTGGTTGCTGAAGTGAGCCTTATGAAAGAGAAAGAGGTTCCCCCTGTTGAACTGATGACCGGGATTGTTGAAAAACTGAACGTGGAATGGCCTGGTGCAGGAATTTCAAATCCTCCGCTTGAAGATAAGATACTCCTTAGGATTGATCCCGACAGGCTGCTAATCTATGATGTCGAGCCAATGACCCTCTACAATACTCTCAAAACATCGCTTAACAAGAACAACATAGGTGAACTGAGAGCATCCTATGAGCTTCTGCCGATTGTTCTTGCAGATAAGGAGAAGCAGATCAGCGAGATCATCTCATCTGAATCTGTATTGAGTAAGGCAGGTAAACCGGTACCCGTAAGGGAATTGGTTCGTGTTCAGCGGGTGCATGATTATAAGACGATCAAAGGGGGGATGAATGGTGAATATGTGCCT
>DAIUKI010000152.1:0-6813 GCA_036848255.1 Bacteroidales bacterium
TCATTCTTTTCAGGTCCTCATCCCGCCGGTAATGTGGGAGTCCATATCCATCATCTCGATCCGCTTAATAAGGGTGAGGTTGTGTGGTATGTAAATTTTCAGGACGTAATTTCTATTGGGAGATTATTTGAAGAAGGAATTTACAGGCCTGAAAAGATTGTTGCCCTGACCGGCTCGGAGGTCATTAATCCTCAGTACTACAATATTATGTCAGGAGGCGCAGTAACCCAATTGGTATCCGGTAATGTAAAGGCAGGATATCTGCGATATATCAGCGGCAATGTGCTTACCGGGACAAATATTGGCAACCTGGGATTCCTTGGGTTCTATGATTCACAAATCACGGTAATACCGGAGGGCAATTACCATGAGTTCTTCGGCTGGGCCGCACCGGGTTTGAATAAATTCAGTTTTTCACGCACCTTTCTCTCTTCGCTGATACCCAGAAGGAGCTATAAGCTTGATACAAACTTCCATGGAGGGGAAAGGGCTTTTGTTGTGACAGGGCAGTACGAAAAAGTTGTTCCGATGGATATTTTCCCTATGCAGCTTCTGAAAGCTATTATCGCACAGGATATCGACATGATGGAAAACCTGGGGATCTATGAAGTGGCTGAAGAGGATTTTGCCCTTTGCGAATTTATCTGTCCTTCCAAAATTGAGATCCAGTCGGTCGTTAGGAGCGGACTTGATCTGATGAGAAAAGAGATGAGTTAAATAACCTGTGAATTTTCAATGATAATGAATTCCCTGAGAAAAACGTTAGACAGACTAAAACCTCATTTTATTAAAGGGGGGAAGTTTGCAAAATTGCAGTCGGTATTTGAAGGATTTGAAGCCTTTATTTTCGTGTCAGATAAGGTTACCTTTAAGGGTTCCCATATTCGCGACCCGCTCGATCTGAAAAGAACCATGACAGTAGTCATTATTGCACTTCTGCCTGCTCTTCTTTTCGGAAGCTATAACACCGGACTGCACCATTTCAGATCAATAGGCACCGATCCTGCTCTTTTACAGGCTTTCTGGTTCGGCTTCCTCAGGATACTGCCACTGATAATTGTAAGTTATGTAGTGGGTCTTGGCATTGAATTTATTGTGGCCCAGATCAGGGGACATGAAATCAATGAGGGCTATCTTGTCACCGGCTTGCTCATCCCCCTTATCATGCCGATCGATGTCCCCCTTTGGATGCTGGCTCTCGCGGTTGCATTCTCAGTAATACTTGGAAAGGAGGTCTTTGGCGGAACAGGGATGAACGTGTTCAATCCGGCTTTATTGGCCAGGGCTTTCATCTTCTTCAGTTATCCTGCATGGATGACAGGTGATGCTGTCTGGACTGAAGGATTGACCGCCGGGAAAAATATTATCGATGGTTTTTCGGGAGCCACACCGCTTTCACTTTGTGCAGCAGGTGAGTTGACAAAACTGCCATCGTTCATGGAGATGTTTATTGGTACAATTCCGGGTTCAGTTGGTGAGACCTCTGTCATTGCTATCCTGATTGGAGCTGTGATCCTGATTCTTACGGGCGTCGGAAGCTGGAAAATAATTGTAAGCGTTTTTGCCGGAGGCATCTTAATGGGACTTTTGCTTAATGCTATCCCGGCAAATCCTTATATGGAACTGCCTTTCTATTACCATTTAGTCATGGGCGGCTTTGCTTTCGGAGCTGTCTTTATGGCAACCGACCCTGTATCAGGTGCTCAGACTGAAAAGGGGAAATGGATCTATGGATTTCTCATCGGGGTCCTTTCGGTCCTCATCAGGGTGCTTAATCCTGCATATCCCGAAGGTGTAATGCTTGCCATACTCCTGATGAATGTTTTTGCCCCGCTTATCGACTATTATATTGTTCAGTCGCATATCAAAAAAAGGCTTAAGAGAGCTAAAGTTGCACTTAACACCAGCATAAAATGAAACAGTTCAGCAACAGATATATATTTATCTTCTCGGCAACAATGGTGGTTGCGGTTGCAGCCCTGCTGTCGCTGGCTGCAACCCTTCTCCAGCCTGCACAGGCGAGAAACCTTGAGATTGAAAAGAAGAAAAACATGCTCGAATCCATAAATGTTCCGGCAACCCGCGAAAATACTGAAGAGTTATATGACAAGTATATAAAGGAGGGCTTTGTGATCAATTCCAAAGGTGAGCCGGTTGAAGGTGTTGATCCTTTTACTGTTGCCCTCAGGAATGAACAGAAAAAACCTCTTGAGGAGCAGGCACTGCCGGTTTTCAGAGCTGAACCGGATGATGGTGAAAAGGTGATAATTATCCCGGTTGAGGGGAAAGGACTCTGGGGACCGATTTATGGTTATGTTTCGCTGAAATCAGATATGAATACAATCTATGGTACAAACTTCGACCATAAAGGTGAAACTCCTGGACTTGGTGCTGAGATCAACACTTCTGAATTTGAAAGCCAGTTCCACGGGAAGAAGCTGTTTGAAAATGAAAATTTTATTTCTGTTCAGGTTATCAAGGGTGGAACCAGGGACGATAATATGCACGGAGTTGATGCGATTTCAGGAGGGACAATTACCAGCAAAGGTCTTCAGAATATGCTTTTTGACTGTCTTCAGAAATATAATGGGTACCTTTTAAAAAACAGGATATAGTATATGAATAACCAGGAAAAAGAACCGGTCTTCTCGGCAAAGAATCTTAAAATTCTGACAGAACCCCTTGGGAAGAACAATCCCATTACAATGCAGGTTCTGGGTATCTGTTCGGCTCTGGCGGTTACGGTTAAGCTCAAACCGGCAATCGTTATGGCCCTGTCAGTAATAATTGTAACTGGAGTATCAAACCTTGTAATTGCTGTATTGAGAAAATTTATTCCCGACAGGATCAGGATAATTGTTCAGCTTGTCGTTATCGCTACAATGGTGATTCTTGTTGACCAGTTCCTGAAAGCTTATGTTTTTGATGTTAGCAAACAACTTTCAGTTTTTGTGGGGCTCATTATTACAAACTGCATCATCATGGGAAGACTCGAGGCATTTGCAATGGCAAACAAACCCTGGCCTTCGTTCATCGATGGAATCGGAAACGGTGCCGGCTACGGATTAATACTGGTGATAGTATCATTCTTCAGGGAGTTTCTTGGTTCCGGCACCATCTACGGCTATCCGGTCCTGGAAAAGCTTGGGATCTATAATACAGGCTATGAGAATAATGGCATGGTCATCCTTCCTCCCATGGCTCTGATTTTTGTCGGTCTTATTATCTGGTTCCAGCGAAGCAGGGATAAAAGCCTCATTGAAAAACACTAACAACAGACAAACATGGAAAACCTTCTGAATATATTCATAAAGTCGATTTTTGTCGACAATATGATCTTTGCCTTTTTTCTGGGTATGTGTTCTTTCCTTGCGGTCTCTAAATCAGTTAAGACAGCAATGGGGCTTGGAGTCGCGGTCATATTTGTCCTTCTTATTACGGTTCCGGTTAATTTCCTTATCGAAAAATATGTATTGAAAAAAGGGGCCCTGATCTGGCTAGGTGAGGGTTTTGGCGATGTCGACCTGAGTTTCCTTACATTTATGGTTTTCATTGCCACCATTGCCGCAATGACTCAGCTGGTCGAAATGGTGGTTGAGAAATTCAGTCCGGCATTGTATAATTCCCTTGGTATCTTCCTCCCCCTGATCGCAGTGAACTGTGCAATCCTTGGGGCATCATTGTTCATGCAGGAGCGTGAATATGAAAATGTTATAGAGGCGACTGTCTTCGGCGTCGGGTCAGGAGTGGGATGGATGCTGGCAATAGTCAGTATTGCTGCAATCAGGGAGAAACTTAAGTACAGCAATGTTCCCGATCCACTTAAAGGATTGGGAATCACTTTCATTCTGACCGGACTGATGGCTATAGCATTTATGGGATTTATGGGAATTCAACTCTAAGTAAATTTATTATTATGGTTCTGGCTGTTACTACTTTAGGCACGCTTCTGTACAGTATAATTGTATTCCTGATCATCATCATGCTGCTGGTGATTATGCTCCTGTTCGCCAGGGACAAGCTTTCACCCAAAGGGGATGTAACCTTATATATAAACGAACGCGACCTTGTGGTGTCACCGGGTTCCAATCTGCTGACGACTCTTTCTGGCAGTGGTATCTATCTTCCTTCAGCATGCGGCGGCGGTGGGACATGCGGCCTGTGCCGGTGCCAGATCATGGAAGGGGGCGGTTCCATCCTGCCGACTGAAACAGGTTTCTTTACAAGGAAAGAGCAGCATAACAACTGGAGGCTTGCCTGCCAGGTCAAGATCAGGGAGGATTTAAAGATTAAGCTTCCGGAATCAGTGCTTGGAATTAGAAAATGGGAATGTGAAGTGGTCTCGAACAGGAACGTCGCTACCTTCATTAAGGAATTTGTGGTAAAACTACCTGAAGGAGAGTCTCTTGATTTTGAACCGGGAGGATATATCCAGATTGATGTACCTAAATATGAAACAAGCTACAGGGATTTTATTATTGAAGATGAGTTCAAAGGCGACTGGGATAAGTTCAAAATGTGGGACCTTAAAATAAAAAACACAGAGGAGGCTTTCAGAGCCTACTCCATGGCTAATTATCCGGCTGAAAAGAACCTTATCAAGCTTAACATCAGGATCGCTTCCCCTCCATGGGATAATGCCAGGAAACAATTTATGAACGTGCCTCCGGGGATATGTTCCTCATATACTTTCTCCCGGAAGAAGGGGGATAAAGTGGTCATCTCGGGACCTTATGGCGAGTTCCATATCAAGGACACAAACAGCGAGATGGTTTATATCGGCGGAGGCGCCGGAATGGCGCCGCTGAGGTCCCATATTTTCCACCTTTTCAAAACTCTTAATACAAATAGGAAAGTATCATACTGGTATGGTGCACGTTCTCTCAGGGAGGTCTTTTATGAGGATGAATTCAGGGCAATAGAGAAGAAGTTTCCCAATTTCAAATTCCGCCTGGCACTCTCCGAACCTCTTCCTGAGGACAATTGGACAGGGCTGACCGGGTTTATCCACCAGGTGCTTCTCGACAATTACCTGAGCAAGCATGAGGAGCCCGAGGATATTGAATATTATTTCTGCGGCCCGCCGGTTATGAACAATGCAGTTGTTAAAATGCTCGACAGCCTTGGAGTGCCACAGGAGAATATCTCCTTTGATGATTTCGGTATTTAGGTTTTGAAAAACTCTGTGTTACTCTGAGGTTCTCTGTGTTACTCTGTGTAACACAAAGAAACTTTCACAGAGATCCACTGAGGAGTCACAGAGATCCACTGAGAAAAAATGAAGAGTAAAATTTCAATTCTCACTTTTTCAATTCTTCTGCTCTTTCCATCCTGCAGAGAGACTGCTACTTACGATAATTTTGCCGGATTCGCGCAGGGCACTACGTACAGTATGGTATTCGAAAACACGGGAAAGCTTAATCCACAGGATCTCAAATCGGATGTCGAAAAGATCCTTCGTGAATTTGATCTGTCACTCTCTCTTTATGTTGATTCCTCTATTCTGTCAGGAATAAACCGGAATGAGGACCTTGTTGTCGATGATTATTTCAGTGAGGCATTCCGGATCTCAGGGGAGATTTCTGAAATGACCGATGGGGCCTTTGATATCACTGTTGGACCCCTTGTCAGGGCATGGGGCTTTGGACCGGATGAAACCAGGAATTTTTCCGAATCGAAACGCGATTCGCTTCTGAAGCTGGTGGGCATGGATAAGGTGAAGATCGAAAATGGAAGGGTAATAAAGGCCAATCCGGGTATTAACCTTGATTTCAATGCCATGGCGCAGGGATATTCCGTTGATATCATAAGTGATTATTTCGGTTCCAGGGGTATTAAAAGCTTTCTAGTTGAGATTGGGGGAGAGGTCAGGGTGAAGGGTGACAAGCAGGGGGTATTGTGGCGGATCGGAATTGACAGACCTGAAGACAACAACAACCTGCCGGGGAACGACCTTCAGGCAGTGATCAGCCTTAAGGACAGATCGCTTGCTACCTCGGGCAACTACAGGAAATTCTATATTGAGAACGGTGTAAAGTATTCCCACACCATTGACCCCAGAACAGGATACCCTGCAAGAAATCAGTTGTTAAGCGCCACAATAATCGCTAAGGATTGTGCAACAGCCGATGGTATTGCAACTGCCTGCATGGTGATCGGCAGGGATAAAGCTATCGAGTTCCTTAGTTTTCATCCTGAGTTCGATGCCTTTCTTGTTTTTTCGGACAATAGCGGCAATTACCAGACATGGACAACCGAAAATCTTAAGAGATACATTTCGGAATCATCACAGTTAACTCAATAGGGCGGATTGGACCCCAGCCCTCTGCCGCAGGTTAGGCAGCTGCCAGAATCATCAGTCGGATTACACCCGATATTGGTATCCTGCGCGCATGATATACCCCGTTTCCGCATCTCCTTGTTCCGGCCAACATGGGTTTGCGGAAACTTCCCATTTTTCTTCACCAGTATCCTGATCCCGAAAAAGATCCCGGAAACTGCAAGTAGAAAAACACTTATCAATAGTAATTTAATAAACATAAATCAACCCTCTCATTCCTTTACGTCTTCGTACCTTCACGCCATCACGCCGTCACGCCTTCACGCCTTCACGACGTCATGCCGTCATGCCGTCACCCCTTTTCACAAAGATATCATCATTTATCCTCTGATAATTAAACAACCACTCAATTAGTTTGTTTATCTAGTGTCAGAGAAAAATAACCCCCCTCCCAACTTTTTCCAGGAGCGAAATAGCTATTTCCCCGTTGGGGGTAAATAGAAAAGGGGTAACTTTACAAATAAAATAACTAA
>DAIUKI010000153.1:0-6807 GCA_036848255.1 Bacteroidales bacterium
TCCCCTCCCGGGAGGGGGCCGAGCGTTAAAAATTTGCCCTGTGGGCAAATTTAGCGAAGGAGCCAGACTGCAGGGGAGATTAGTGGTGGAGGGGTTGGGGTGGGTTGATTTCAAACAAAATTAAGTTATCTTTATAGGATATTAAATATTTGAAAAGATGGGAAATTTCGGTGCTACAGAAATAATACTTATTCTGCTTGTTGTTGTGCTACTCTTTGGCGGAAGGAAGATACCTGAACTGATGAAGGGTCTGGGTCAGGGATTGAAGGACTTTAAAAAAGCCTCAAAGGTTGATGATGAACCCGAGAAGATGAAGTCAGAATCGAAGGAAGATACAAAAAAGGAATAATCTTATATGCCTGCCTGACGTGGATACGTTATTTCCGGGTGTTTTACTGCATGCAACCCTGGCGAAGCGTAATACTCCTGTTCGCATACTTTTCGATTTCGCGATTGTGCGAAACCAGGACAATAGTTCCTCCGCCATTATTATACTCTTTAACAAGGGATAATAATATTTCGCTGTTCGATGCATCAAGATTGCCCGTTGGCTCATCAGCCAGAAGAATTTCAGGTTCAGAAATTATAGCCCTTATAAAGGCTGTGCGCTGCTTTTCTCCGACACTCAGCTCCGAAGGATATTTGTTCTTTTTATCTGTAAGCAAACATTTTTCAAGGTAGAATCCGATCTTTTCAGCCTGGCTGTTTCCATTGCATGCAAGCTTTATATTCCCGGCAACTGTCAGATATGGCATCAGATGAAACTGCTGGAACATGAAACCCAGGTGCTTCCTTCTATACAGGTTAATGTCCCTGCTGTTCAGCTTGTAAATATCCCGACCGTTATACATCACTTCTCCGGAATCGGGATGTATCAATCCGCCGATCACATAAAGCAAGGTTGATTTTCCTGCTCCGCTGGGTCCCGTTACACAGCAGAAATCTCCTTTTTCGATCTTGACACTTATAGCCTTAAGCGCGGTGAAGACTTCTTTTCCCTTTACATATTGCTTTGAAATATTCTTTAGCTCAATCATATCCCGGATCTTTTCAATTATTCCTGACTGAGTGTTTTCGCTACATCTATCTGAGTTGCCATTAGTGCAGGTATCCAGCTGGCCAGCATCCATAAAAGCGGGAAAAGGAGGATGGAATAGTAAAAAACATTCCAGAGGGGCTTAATATCTGAGGAAGTGAACCTGAAAATTTCCCTTCCAAAGTATTCCGCCACAAGGTGACCTGCAAAAAACCCGATGATACCACCGATCAATCCCAATATGAATGCTTTGGCAATTATCATGAAAAGAATGCCGGAGGTGCTTTTCCCCATTGCCTTAAGCAATCCAATCTCTCTGTTCCTTACAGTTATGTTCTGGTAAAACAGGAGCCCTGTAATAAGCAGGCATGACAGTATTACAAATGGTATTATGAAAGCCCCGTATTTGTTCATCATCAGGCGCTGGTTTTCCCGTGCATCTGCAATACTGCTTGTTTCAGTCACTTCAAGATCGGAAAAGATTGCCTGAACCTGGTTCCTTGCATTTTTGATTCTTCCATCCTTGCAGACACAGCCCAGTGCCTCAATCTTGTTGATCATTCCCTGCATTCCAAGAACTTCCTGAAGATCCCCAAGGTTAAATGCCACTCCCTGATCGATCATCCCTCTTCCTTCCTCAAGCCGTTTTGTGATCTCAAAACTGCGGAGCGAACCGTCAGATCCTTTTATCGTAAATGGATCGCCCTCTCTGATATTCCTTGCAATAAGAGAACCCAGATGGACTTTCCCCTTTTCAACATCAAAGCCCATTGTTTCCTGTGCCGGAAGGAACCTCTGCATCGCCTCATCCTTATATCCGAAGAGTACAATCTGATGAGAAGAGCCATTCGGATCGGTCCAGTCTGAATACCTTACCTGAAGTATGCCGGTGAGATGCCTGACTGCATCAAATGTTTTTGATTCTGCAAGCTTATCGACATATTCCTCGGGAAATGCCTTCGTATTGCTGACGGAGTAAAAATCGATAAGGTCCGTTCCCTTAGGAAAAATATAGAGATTCAATCCCTGCTCCCGCATTATTTTCCTGGTCTCATTTTCACTGGCTTTGCTTAAGGTATAAATTGCCACGGAAACGGTTCCTGCAATGATCACGGTCAACAGAATTATCAGGGAGTTGACCTTCCTGTAAAACAGCTCTTTGATAATCAATGTTATCGGATTCATGATTGGTTTTTCTTTTTCTTTCTGAGTAAATACACTGTCAGTATTGTAACGGCCACCAAAATAATTGCCCCGGTTAAAATAAAAGAAACTGAAAGCGACCTGTCTTCCTTCATCTCCATTTTTACAGGCTGAATTGTATTAAGGCCGTCCCTCTGATCAGTGAGCCATTTCGGCAATGGCCTGACTTCAAGTGAATCATATGTTACACTATCCTGATCCATTACTGATGCAGCAGGTCGGGATTTTCATCAAGGATCCTGTTAACCATGGCGGTTGAAGGATTATCCCAGTTATCAGTAAAAAGAATGTCCATTCCGGGAAGATCGTCCTTGATAACACAGCTGCAGTCGGCTGTAAAAAAATCGATCATCAGTTTTATGTTTTCTTCAGTGATGCCTTTGCCAAGCAATGGTTCCAGAGCCCTGAACCTGCCAAATACACCGAAAAGCATGGGTTCCGATATAGTTTTCAGATCATCCTCCACATTAAGCAGCAATGATACAAAATGAGACTCATCTGCATTGTTTCTGCTCAATTCGGATACAAAGATTATATTTTTAAACGGGGAGTCATTAATTGCATTCCGGACTGTTTGCATGCCCTTGTCATCCTTTTCCTTATTGCCGGTTGTAAGATAAATGAGGACGCATAGTTTGCCGGCCATTATTTCGGATGCGATTTTCTGACGGAGAGGTGAGATAGTCAGTCCGCTAAGGTTTTTGGGATCATCATACCTTTCAAATAACCTGTTCCCGTGATATAATGCGTAATAGGGCTCTACAATATCTTTTTTCTCCACGCTCCTGAAATCGATATTGGCATGGTTGATCTCCCTGCTGACGGAAGAATTCCTGTTTCTGGCAGTTTCATTAATCTGGTCCTTATAAAAGTAGATAAGGGTATATCGGCCGGCAGGAGCATTGACCAAAACCCATTCCGACACCTTTGTTGTGCAAGCCAGGCTTAAGATTGCTGACAGTAGTATTATTTTCACATGCATCCTCTTCATAATAAGGTTGTTTATTTCACGGCTATCTGTTCCTGGATCAGTTCAATTCCCGATATTATTGTATTTCCCTTTAAAGGTATCAGATCAATTTTTACGGTTTGTCCGGCTTTTATGCCTGCAAATGACTTAATTACCTCCTTGTCATTTTTTCCGGCCTCCATGGCAATATCGAAGTTTTCCAGGACTGTTTCATTCTGCAATCTTACATTGAAAACACGTTCGCCGGGTTGTTTATCCTCGAGCTCTGAGAAAAAGAGTTTAATCATATACCGGGATTCAGATACATCTTTTTCCTTTGCCAGGGTTATTTCAAGCGATCTCACACCGCAAATGGCACTGGAGCTGATCCATGGAGTGTTTGCTGAAGTGATTGAAACTGGATCCTTCCTGATTGTGAAATAATTAACAGTATCGATTTTAACCGGAATTTCGGATTGGGTTCCACCCGCATTCGGAAATTCAAGCCACAGTATATTCCTGTCCGAAGTCCTGTCGCCCGGGGCATTGAGGTTTAATCCAAGCTGTCTGATACGGCTTCCGTCCCATTTATAGTTACTGTTTGTCCAGTAAGTCATCCATGGCATGTTGATCAGTGCAAGAGATGTCTGGTTCTGATAGGGACACTGGCAAGTGCGCGTATAATCAGGTGAATTAAGTACACCATCCGCCACAATAAGGTTAGTGGAGCAGCTGGCTTTCCATCCTCCCAGGCTGCCTGTTCCTTCAAAAACATCCAGGTTGACAAAGCCTGCCGAAGCTGACCTGAAAGTCAGGAGGTGCTCGCTGGCAGCCACAATTCCACAGCCATACTCACGCTTGAAACTCCATTTGAGATCTTCTCCGGTTACCGGGTCCTTATCAAGTATAGGATCGCCTGTCAGGAGATGCCATCCTATCCCGTTGGAATAAATTTTATCGTTATGGATTATGGGCGGGTTCCCATAGGTAATGGCTTTATCCCAGATGATCTGTTTTGTTACGGTACCATAGGCAATCATCCTTCTCCCTTCCTCGCCATGAAGCATGTCGCCTGATGGCCGGTTTGCCTGAAGCAAGAGCTTGTGTCCGGAAGAGTACCCAAGCCATGTGCCAAAAATATCATTGGTTTCCTCATGGATCTTTTCACCGGTCCTGATATCCAGGTAGAGTAATCTTGATCCCCCGGGAGGATCTTCCCCTCTTCTTTTGAGTTTGGTCTCGAGATACTGCGGAAGCTTGTCGAGGCAAAACAGGATACCATCCCCGGCAATGACGGAATTGTGAATAAATCCATGATTGGCCCCGATACTCCATAGCCTTTTGCCTGAAAACCGATCGAGTACCACAAGCTCACTGCTGGCTGTAAGGTCGTATCTTGTAAACCGTGGATTTTTCAATGCTATTGAATCAGATTCCATACCAGCAAATTCAGAGAAATTATTACCGAGGATAAGAAAGTCTTCATAAACACCAATATAGCCAAGTTCCCGGGTACTGGCATCTCCGGTAGTAAAAGTATCCACCGTACCTCCTGTCTTTATGTTAAGCACATGGCATTTATCTCCCTCGAGGAGGTACACATATTCTTTTGTGGCAATAAAATTTGTTCCCCGGGCATTGGAACCTGGCAAATGCACCTGATTATACTTTGGATCAAGCGGATTTTCTTCATCATATGTTTCATCATAATAGACAAGCCATGCGTCATCAATGAGATTTGCGAAAGATCTCCTCCAGAGTACTCTTCCGGTATATACATCCCGGGCGCTTATACTGCCTATTCCCTGAATGATGAGCCGTCCGTCAATAACCTGTTCTCCCGGTCCGTGGCCATGTCTTGGAAGAACATCCAGGTTTGAGTTTCCTCCGAACCACAAAATACCAAGTGGAGCCTTTACCAGTTTGTCATCCGATTTAAGCGTGTTTGCTATATCTCCGTTATTATGGGTCCAGTTGTCGGTACCTTCCAGGGGGCCGGTTCTTGAAACTATTGTGTAACCTTTGCTGTAAGTATGTTCCGCTCCGTAAAGATTCAGTTCCTCAAGATCTGCAGCCAGGGAAAAATATTCTTTTTCCGTTGTTCTGATTATGATCTTTCCATCATATGGGCGGGTCGATTCATAGATAAGGTTTAGAATCTCCTTGTTAAAGCCATTCAGAAAATCAAAATCATTAATGACAGTGAGTGATGAAAAATATTTCGGAAGAAGAGGATTGGTCCTGTCATAATGGAGGAAGCTCATTCGTCCGGCCTGAATACCCAGTCCGTCAAAATATTCCCGCAGATCATCTATCCTTTCAGGATCCTTTTCATATGCAATTACCGAAAGTGAGGTTTGTGCTATAAGACCTTCAAGAAGTCGGATGTCATCAGTTCCGAAAACAAGGGCAAAGCCATCGGTGGTTCCGGTCGAACCTATAATTTTTTTTGCCAGGGCAGATTTACCTTTCAGGGTAACGTCTGGTCCCCTTAAATACGAAACACTGGTAACAGGTTTATCTCCGAATACCTGTATTGAACCATCTCCAAGAACAGCTATAAGCTTGCCATTGGAGGCTATCAGACGTTCAATGAGTTTTCCCGAAGCATGTTTCCATGCAAGTTCAGGCTTATTATCACTGTTTATCCTTATTGCACTGATACCTGAGCTGTCGGCAGCATACAGATAATTTCCGGCTTTTATCAGATCGGTGGTCGCCGGAACATCAAGGGTCCAGAGAGTGTCGATCTGATTTTTCGCATCAAGGATTACCGCAGTGATATTTCTTCCTGAAAAGTATATTTTATCACCATCAACAACAGGGTATTCTCCGGCATTTCTTTTGACCAGATTTCCGGAATCCGATTCATACATGTATGTCATTCGCTCCCTGTGATGATTGAAGAAAACCTTGTCGTTGCTGCACGAAAAAGCGCCACCGGTCTTTCCGCTTGCTGCAAGGTGGTAATAAAGTTCTTCTCCCGTTTTAATATCGAATGCTGCAGGAACGGAACGTCCTCCGGCAATAAGAAGCTTGTTCCCTGTAATAACAAAACTGCCCTGCGGTGCCACATCGGCAAATGCCGGGGACCTGTGAGGCTGAAGAATATAGTTGCTGGATGTACCCTCGTTCTTCCAGATTATCTTACCATTTTCTGCATTCAGGGCGTAGATAAAAGTCCCCATAAGCGGGAAAATGCTTGCGGCGGTATAAATAATATTGTCTTTGATCACAATTCCGCCGCGTGCCGGCCACATAGATATAAGACGTTTATTGCCAAGTAGTTTATTTGAACCGGGTGCAAGAAGAACTTTCCATGCTAATGATCCGTCTTCCGCGTTAAGACAATAACAATAGCCATCATCTCCTGTAAAATAGATTTTCCCGTTGGCTGAAGCCAATGGCAGGCGGACAGGACCATCGGCATAAAAGTGCCATAATTCCTCTCCAGTTTCCAGATCGAGCGCAACAACCTTATCCTGGTCATTGAATCCAAGAAAAATTTTATTGCCCGCAACAATGGGTTCAAAGATCCTGTCGAACTGCATCAGGTTCTGGTTCAGGGGATCATCCCATACCGGCGTCCGGGGTGAATACTTCATCTGCCACTGAAGGT
>DAIUKI010000154.1:0-6786 GCA_036848255.1 Bacteroidales bacterium
CCAGCACCCAGCATCCAGCAACTTATTTTTTATAATACTCTTTAACGACCTGGTCCATGACCCAACTTGTCCGTGCTGCAGAAATTCCGGTACTCACAACTTCTCCCTTGCCTGAAAGTGCACTGACTATCTGCTCAATGAGATGTAACTGAATATTTTCCGGCCTCTCATGGGCAAATTCCTGGCGGCCGTTTCCGTTAACAAGAACAATATGTTCCCAGGTAAATGTAGATGTTTTTATTATTCCTTTTTCACCGACCACTTCAAAATAATCCCTGTTTCCTTCCTGCGAAACGCTGAAACTCCATATTCCGGTACCAACAATATTATCCCTGAAAAGGAACTGGGCCGATACAAAATCCTCGGCGCTGTAATTATTTGCCTGGTTCACAACCAGGGAAGATATTTTAAGCACCGGACCAAAAAGGAAATCTAGATAATCAAGCTGGTGCGATCCAAGATCAAAAAAATGGCCTGCGCCGGAGATCTCCGGAATAACCCTCCAGGGAAGGCTTCCGGCCTTTTCAGCTTCCGACGGGTAATTATATATCTGGAAATTAGCAAATCTTGGCTTCCCGATCTCGCCTGATTCGATCAGGCTTTTGATCTTCAGAAAGCCTGGAAGCGTCCTTCGGTAGTATGCAACAAAGACAGGAACTCCGAATTTTTCAGATGTTTCATTTATTACGGCACACTCTTCATGGTTGAGCGCCATTGGCTTTTCGATATAGACCGGTTTGCCTGCCCTAAGGACCTTTATTGCATATTCCGCATGGTTTCCGGGGGGAGTTGCGATGTAAACCGCATTGATCTCATCGTCATTAATCAGATCATCGGCATCATTGTAGAATTTTGGGATATTATGTCTGCGGGCATAATCCTGCGCAAGTTCACGATTTCGCCTCATTACGGCAGCAACCCTCGAACCGGCAACCTTGTTGAAAGCAGGACCGCTTTTGAGTTCTGTCACATTTCCGCAGCCTATTATCCCCCAGTTTATCATTTAAGCTTATCTTTTGAGGCCCATAATCCTATTGCCGGATTTGAAATATAATATATCTCTTCCCCTCCAGCTAGCCTGTTCACACCTTCATGGAGCATTGCCGGATTATATTTTTCCGTCATTGTTTTCAGGTCGGCATAACTGAAATTTACTGTTTCAATTTCATCTTTTGTGAGATATCCGGGACAGTAGGTTATTGAAAACCTGCCTTCCGAACTTCCATGGATAAGATGCGCGGCTGCACTGAGATTATTCTTCAGCTCGATATTGTCATCAGTGGATTTCAATGTTGCAGGAGTTCCCCTGTAACCATACTTCCTTATCAGTCTGTCGATCTCTTTGTCCTCTCCGAATTCCTTCAGACCTGGAGCAAGAATTATAAGCTCTCCATTATCAGCCATTGCCATCCTTGTTCTGTAAATGCTCTTATTGCCAAGCCATGTGCTTTTAAATTCAGTCGGATCGAGATATACAACTACTTTCTTTAATGGCTCGTCGAGGGCCGTAAAATTAACTTTCAGGGAAAGCTCCGAGGCCAGTTTGAATACTTCATAGTCGTCGCCGATATACAGTCCCCTGATCACAAGTTTGCCGGATTTGTCGCGTCCGACCACCGTGTGAATGTAAACTACCGGAAGGTGCGGTATAAAATTCTCTGAAGCATAGTTAAGAAGCTTTCTTACAGGAGTATCCGCTTTTCCCATCATCCTTTCCATACCATAAACTGCTCCGATAAAATGGCTCTTGTTTATTCCCTCGGGACCTCCGGTACCGACAAAAAGGTTTTTATTGTAATTGGCCATACCGACAACTTCATGTGGCACCACCTGTCCTATTGAGAGAATAAGATCATGCCCGCCGTTGATCACAAGCTTGTTCAACTGAGCCGGCCATGAATAATCAAGCCTTCCTTCGGTTATTTCCGAGACAAATTCACCTGGTACGGTACCGACTGTAACGACATCATTTCTCCAGTCATGCACCCTGAAAAGCTCCAAGGGAACTCCCCTGTACATTTCGGAAATATCCTTAGCGGTCATAGGGGAATGGGTGCCAAGTGCCGGCAGAATTTCTTTTAGATTTTCCCTGTAATAGTTGTAAACAAGGGTGGTAATATCTCCGGCCCTTGAGTGAAAACGTGTAAAATCGGGAGGAACTACAAGGACCTTCTTCCTTGACCCCAGTTTCACAAGCGATGAAAACACCCCAAATTCAAGATCATTGGGGCTCATTATTGTGTTTTCAGAACCGGATTGATAGTATATCATAATTTTACAGATTTCGATTAGTTAATAATGGCGTCAGGCGTCAGGTGTCAGGCGTCAGGGTTTCAAGCCCTCTGCCCCCTGCTTCCTGCTCCCTGCCCCAAGCCCAAAGCCCCAGCTCCCTGCCCCAAGTCATACCCCTGAGAAGGCGCTGAATCCTCCATCCACTGGAATAATAACACCTGTCACAAATTTTGACAGGTCAGACACAAGATAAATTATTGTTCCGGTCATCTCTTCTGGCGTTCCAAAGCGTTCCATTGGCGTACTGTTGAGAATTTTTCTTGCTCTCGGCGTGAGGTTATCGGCGGCTGTTTCATCTATCATAAGAAACTTGTTCTGGTTTGTAAGAAGAAATCCTGGAGCGACAGCATTAACCCTGACACCGGCCCGCGAAAAATGGACAGCCAGCCACTGTGTGAAATTATTAACAGCTGCCTTGGCAGCTGAGTAGGCGGCTATTTTTGTCAGAGGGCGGTAGGAATTCATTGACGAGATATTGATTATAACACCCGATTTCCTGGCAACCATGTCTTTCCCGTAAACCATTGAAGGAAGGAGAGTACCCTTGAAATTGAGGTCAAATACCTTGTCGAATCCTTCAATCTGAAGCCCGAAAAAGGTGTCATCAGGATTTTCAGTTTCTGATCCGTCCATTTTTTCGACCTTTGTTGTTGCAGCAGGGGAATTCCCGCCTGCACCGTTAATAAGTATATCAATTTTCCCGAGTTTTTCGTGGATGAGATTCCTGGAAGCCTCAAGCGAGGTTTTGTCAAGAACATTTGCCGACAACCCTATTGACGGGACCTTAAATTCCTTCTCTATATCATTTGCTACTTTGGATGCAGCTTCGCTGTTAAGATCTATAATTACTGTTTTAACACCATGAAATGCCAGTGACCGTGCCATTTCGGAGCAGATGAATCCAGCTCCGCCGGTAATAACTGCTATTTTGTCCTTGAGATTCAGTTCGTTCATATTGTATAATTTTAACTATTTAAAGCATTTTCTTTTCTATTGACCATCTTCCCAACCTTCCCCCGGGGAAGGAGCTATTAAAATCCAAAATACTCTTTGGCATTTTTATATGAAATTCCTTCGATAAGAGGCTTCACAAGTTCGTCCTCATCAGGGATTATCCCTTTTTTGATCTGCTTCCCGACGAAGTTGCAGACAATCCTTCTGAAATATTCATGCCGGGGATATGACAAGAAGCTTCTTGAATCAGTAACCATGCCAACGAACCTTCTCAGCAGCCCGAGTGCTGCAATATCCTTAAGATGCTTTTCCATCCCCGTTTTCTGATCGAGGAACCACCAGGCGGCACCATACTGTACTTTTACGGGTCCGGTGCCATCGTTGAAATTTCCGGCCATGGTAACCATCATTTCATTGTCGGCGGGATTAAGATTATAAAGTATTGTTTTTGCAAGCTGGTCAGTGTCATCCAGCGAACTGAGAAATCCTGACATCTTCAGGGCATCCTGGGGCATTCCTATCGAATCCCATCCGGTATCGGGTCCCATAAGTCTGAACATCCTTGAATTATTATTTCTCATTGCCCCGACATGGAACTGCTGGGTCCATCCCCGCTTGTGATTCATCCTGCAGAGTTCAAGCATGACTGCCGATCTGTATTTTTCAGTATCATCAGCTGACAGTCGCTGACCTTTCAGAAGCACTTTGAATATTCTGTCTGCCTCATTTTCATTGCATGGAGAATAATAAAACCTTTCGAGACCGTGATCAGAGAGTCGTCCGCCCATTTTATGGAAAAACTCATGCCTGGCGTCGAGTGCTTTTGTGAGATTCCAAAAGCTGTCAATCGCCATTCCCGAAGCTTTCTCAAGTCTGGTAATATATTCCCTGAATTTTTCCGGATCATCTGTTTTGACAGCATTGTCAGGACGGAATGTCGGAAGTATCCTGATCTCAGGGTCACCCTGGAGCTTTTGATGGTATTCGAGCGAATCAGCCGGATCGTCGGTTGTGCATACGATCTCAACCTTCATTTTCCTGAGCAGTGATTTGATACTGAATTCCTTTGTCCGGAGCATTCCTGAGGCTTTTTCGTATATATTGCCTGCAGTAGCGGGTGAAAGGAGGTCATAAATACCGAAATACCTGGCAAGTTCCAGCTGGGTCCAGTGGTAAAGCGGATTACCGATCGTGGCCGGAACAGTGTCGGCCCATTTGTCGAATTTCTCCTGGGGAGTGGCATTGCCCGTGCAGAATTTCTCATTAATACCATTTGTCCTCATTGCCCTCCATTTATAGTGATCACCTTCGAGCCATGCCTGCCCCAGATTATCAAACCGTATGTCATCAGCTATCATCGAAGGCGAAAGATGGCAGTGGAAATCAATTATTGGTTGATTCCTGGAAAAATCATGGTACAATCTTCTTGCAGTTTTGTTCTCAAGAAGAAAATCATCATTAATAAAAGGCTTATTCATAAATCATTAAATTATTTTGCGACATCTGCTGGTCAGGTGACAACTGAATTGAAAAAATAAAAATAGCAAATTAATTGACCTGTTTTTAATTAAGGGATGGGATTTATTGATTTTTAAATATTGTATTTTTGAGGAAGAGAATACTATTTACAAATCACAAAAAACTGATTCATGAAAGTTGATCTGAGATATGCAGTTCATCCTGAAGATTTCAAAAGATATGACACTTTAAAGCTCAGGAAGGAATTTCTGATTGAAAAGATCTTTATACCAAATGAAATTGCGCTGGTATATTCCATGTACGACAGGTACATGGTAGGAGGCGCCATGCCTGCGGGCGAGGAATTGAAACTGGAATCTGCCGATGATCTCAAAGCCGGATATTTCCTTGAACGCAGGGAAATGGGAATTATAAATGTAGGCGGAGAAGCATTGGTAGAAGCTGAGGGTATTGCATACAAAATCGGATTTAAGGAGGCCCTCTATCTGGGGAAAGAAACCAGGGATGTAATATTTAAATCGGCTGATGCCTCCAGGCCGGCAAAACTTTATATCAATTCAGCGCCTGCGCATCATAAATATCCCTCAAGAAAAGTGACAATCGGGGATGCGGTAATAGCAACTCTCGGTTCCCCTGAGGAGTCAAATCACCGGACGATAAATAAATTATTGATAAATAATGTTCTCCCGACATGCCAGCTTCAGATGGGGATGACAGAACTCAAAACTGGCAGCGTTTGGAATACAATGCCTGTGCATACCCATAACCGCAGGATGGAAGCATATTTTTATTTTGAGGTCCCTGAAAAGCAGGGAATCTGTCATTTTATTGGCGATCCGGATGAGACACGCCATATCTGGATGAAGAATGAACAGGCTGTATTTTCTCCATCATGGAGTATCCATAGCGCTGCCGGAACATCCAGTTATTCATTTATATGGGGGATGGCAGGAGAGAACCTCGATTACAACGATATGGATGTCCGTTATCCGGATACACTCAAATAGCCCCCAACCCCCTAAAGGGGGCTTCAAAAAGTCCCCTTCAGGCTTGTAGCCCTGACCGAAGCGTCAGTGGGGATTTAGGGGCAATATATCAGGATTGGTGGATTGTAAAAAAGATGTATTATGATTACAGATTTATTTGATCTTACCGGAAAAGTAGCCCTAGTAACAGGAGGGACCCATGGAATCGGACTGGCAATTGGACTGATCCTTGGAAAAGCAGGAGCAAAGGTTTGTGTGAATGACCTTCAGGAAGAAAAGCTGGCTGAATGCCGGGAAGCATTCAGAAAAGAGGGTCTCGATGTTTACACCCTCGTTTTTGATGTAACTGATGAGAAGGATGTAGACAAAGGTATTTCAGATATTGAAAAGAACATCGGGACGATCGACATCCTTATTAATAATGCCGGGATAATAAAAAGGATTCCAATCCTCGATATGCCTGTGGAAGTCTATAAGCAGGTGATAGATGTGGACCTTATTGCGCCACTTATTGTATCGAAAAGAGTGGCCCCGAATATGATCAAAAGAAGGAGCGGCAAAATCATAAACATGTGTTCAATGATGAGTGTTTATGGCCGGAATACTGTTTCCGCCTATTCTTCAGCCAAGGGAGGCTTAAAGCTGCTTACCCGGAATATGACATGTGAATGGGCCAGGTACAATATACAGATCAATGGGATAGGACCCGGCTATATTATTACTTCACAAACAGGTCCGATTCGTGAAAATGGCCATCCGTTCAATGACCTTGTTATGACCCGGACACCGGCCGGCAGATGGGGAGAGCCCGCCGATGTTGCAAACGCAGCGCTTTTTCTGGCATCAAAGGCAAGCAATTTCGTCAACGGACATATACTCTACGTTGATGGCGGCATCCTGGCCAATTTCGGGTATGTAAAAGGGGAGAATGAAGTTTAAGTTGTGCAGTTATGCAGTCGTGCAGTCATGCAGTTTTGAAGGTATTTTGTGTCTTAATGACCGCAGGACTGCAAGACCACTAGACTTTAATACCTTTCTTCGTCTTCAGGAAGTGGTTTGGCATAAAGGTCCTCAA
>DAIUKI010000155.1:0-6761 GCA_036848255.1 Bacteroidales bacterium
ATAATCTCATAATTAATGGTCGATTGTGAATAGTATAACGGAAAAACTCAGGTTTTGATTCTGTTATAGTAATATTTTATCTTTGCCATTAGGTTTGACTCTCTGGCAGGTTTGTCAGGTTTTTTGGTCCGAAAGGTGATTAATAATACTTCCAGGTAGTGAGGAGGTTTGGCTGTGGTTATTATTTAAAACTATATGCCAGGCCTATCTTAAGGTCAATAGATTCAAGCTCACTTAAATCGCCGGTTAAATAATATCCGTAAAACTGTGAAATAAATATTCCTGCTCTATTGTTAATCTTCAGACTTTCAATTATTCCAAAATCTATTCCTGCCGAGAAAGTGGTCCCTTTATATCTTTGTTCCTGACCATCATAGCCCGGATTATAATAATAGTTGACATGAGTTATAGTTCCTTTAGGTCCGGAAGCAATAAATATTTTAAACGGTCGGATATTTAAAAGTTTAAACCTGATATGAACAGGGATGTCCAGATAAATATCCCTCGATTCAATATGAATGGGACCGGAATAACCAAATTCACTCATAATGAAAGAATCCACGATTCGTTTTCCGGTAGTTCTGAACTCAATCCCAAAATCAGAAGAAAACCTTTTACTCAAATTATATGTTAATTCTAATCCGGCGCCATAGGGAATTATGGTTTCACCTTTTTTAAAATGATATCCTCCGGCACTCATAGACGAAAGAATATATGATAATTTAACTTCAGAAAATCCGGTTATTTTTTCCGAGGTCTGAGATCTTAATGAAACAGAACTTATTGTAACAAGGAAGATGATCAGCAATCTAATTTTCATGATTCTGGTTTTCAGGAGTTATATCACAGTTGCAGGTGCCAATCTGAGTGGCAAGATTTTTTTTCATTGGTTTAAGCAGTATGGCGAATAAAACGCAGGTTAAAAGGTTGTTTTTCATGGTTATGGCCACAAAAATCATACCATGTGAACAGGTTTCGTTGGGATTCTGCTTACGGTTAATGGCCCGAAAGTATAAGTGGATCGGCCGGCAGCTCTATTGTCTTTGTCTGGGTAGCAGGATTATTACAGGGTTTAAATTGAACACTGCTGGCGCGAGTTGTAAATGTGCTTACAGGGTTATTGTTTGTTAGAATAATTCTCCTTTGAATTCTTTTAACGGAGAAGAGAAATCTATTAATTTAACAGAAAATCCCATTAGCTCAGTAATTGGCTTTATAATTTGACCAAATGATTTACGGTCTTTTGTAATGTATCCTTCAATTTTACGATTGTATAATTGAGCAATTAATTTACAATCATCTTTTACAACATTGCGGTCAATATCCTGCGTAATATTTTTTTGTTCCAGGAGAATCGAATGGAATTCACCTGCTGTTTTCCCATCGAAGAAGTCAAAGGGAATGATCTTCATCATTTTCAGGGGTAAATTAACAGGGTCATCTTTGACGCTCCTTCAATCGCTCCAGCAAATTCGACCTCAATTAATATTTCATTTTCTGGTTTTCTTAGAAATTTTAAATCGTCGATATTGAATTTGGAGCTAATTCCATTAAAGAAAAATTCTATTGCTTCAAAGAAATTTGTTTTTCCACAATTATTCTGGCCAATGAATATATTGAAGTCTGTTGTCTTGAATTCGGTCTTTTTAATAGACCGGAAATTCTCAATTTTAATTCGGGTGATTTTCATCTTTTATAGGTTTTGTGTAGGAATTACCTAAAATGTGATGCTTGCCGGTAACTTGTTTATACCCTTACCATCCATAAGTTTATCTCTCCCTGCCGCTCATCTAAATCACCATCCTGCTGCGGATACCATCGTCCCCTGCCCTCTCGTATAGCACGGTAAACCGGAATACCGATCCTTCGCCCGGCTGCGAGATAAACCATATCTCCCCGCCCAGCAGCTCGACATAAGCTTTCGTGATCGGCAATCCCATTCCGGTACCGCTATACCTGCGCGAAGGGCTACTGTCGCCCTGGAAAAACCTGCTGAAGATCCTTGCCTGTTGCTCAAAAGGAATACCTGAACCTGTGTCGGAAACGTAAAACTCAATCTTCCCCTCAATAACCGAATAACCGAATTCCACCCTCCCCTCAGATGTGAACTTCAAAGCGTTCTCAACAAGATTCCTGAGCACCTCTGTCAGCTTATACCAGTCGGTGTAAACATCAGCCTCACCGGTATCATGTTCAGGCTCAAAACTCAACAGGACCCCTTTCCCCGATGCCTCAGCCCGGAACTGATCATATACCTTCAGGAGTACAGAATTAAGGTTCACTTTATCTTTCCTTATTTTAATCATTTTTGCATCAATCTTGGATATCTCCACAATGTCGTCTATGATCTCGATCAGATGATCAGAATTACGTGTAATTATTTCAAGATACTCCTTCCGGTGCGCCGGGATATCAATATGCTCCCCGAGAAGAGTTGAAAAACCCACAATGGCATTCAGAGGGGTCCTTATTTCATGTGATATATTATGAAGCAGATCAGTTTTAAGGCGGTCAAACTCATCTTCTTTCTCTTTTATTCTTTCAAGGTACAGCTTGCTGCTGGTAATATCGTAAAGTATCCCGAAAGCGCCGGCTGCTTTTCCTGTTTCCTCATCAATCAGGGGAAGCGAAGCATAGCGGATCCATTTTCTTTCGTCTCCTGGTGTTCTTACCAGGATTTCAGCTTTATAGCTCCCTATCTCCCCGTTCCGGAATTTCAGGTGCGCTTCTGACATATCCGCAGGAGTATCCTCAGACAGGGGAACTATTTTTTCGATCATGCTTTCAAATGCCTTTTCAGTGAAATCTCCGGGCGCGACACCCAGAAGCCCTGTTATCCCGGCCCCCACATCAGGATAAGATCCCTCTCCCGGCTGTTCTCCGAAAATCAACCGGAAAGGTACCAGTCCGGCGTTTTCAATGACCCGGTAAAGAAATTCACCCGGATCCTGTGATCTCACTTCATTACTGCCGGCCTGATACCCGGAATTGTATTGCAACTTGCTTAACCCCATCATAGATATTTTTATTTCTATTCTTCTATCCTTCCTACATGCCTTAACACCTTAACGCCTTAACGCCTTCACACCGTTATCCCAAAATACATTATCACTTCACCGGTCCCGTTTCAGAGGGATCAATAAAGTGTATAAATCAGTTGACTATAAAAAAGCGTTTATGCTTTTTATCAAAAACATAGTTTAATAGTAACAGGCTGAAGATTGTTACCTTACTGTGAATAACTTTTTTCGACGGACTTAAAAAAAAAGTTACATTTGAACAATACTTTTTTGCTCCGGCAAAAGTTATATCTATTGTGAAAGAGTACACTGATATTGAGATCATTGATTGTCTGCGCAACCGACAGAGTTATGTGGTGCATTATTTATCGGACAGGTATCTGCCAATGATACGGCTTATGGTCACTCAGCTTGGCGGTAATCCGGAAGATGCAAAGGATATTTTCCAGGAAGGTCTTATGATAATGCTTGAAAAGATTGATAACAAGGAGTTTGCACTTACATGTAAATTCAAGACATTCCTTTATTGCGTATGCGAAAACCTCTGGAAATCAATTATTGCGAAACGGCAGGCAGCAGTAAATTACTTTGCCAGAAGGCCGGAACCTGACGACGAAAAGGATTTCACCGAAGTGATGGATAATGACTTGTGCAGGGAAATATTCTTAAGTGTATTCAATACACTTGACCCTGTCGGTAAAAATATCCTGAAGCTGTACTGGGAAGAGGTATCGCCGCAGGAGATTGCCGACAGGCTTGGATATTCCTATGGTTATGTAAGGAAGAAGAAATGTGAGGCACAGGCTGAGCTGACAGAGAAAGTGAAGAGGCATCCGGATTATAAGAGGATAGTTGATTCGGGAATTGTGGCCAAAAAAGTAGTGTGTTAGGGTACGGGGTACGGGGTTGAAGGCAAAAGTTAAAAGTAAAAGGTAACCAGCAACAAGCACCCAGCAACAAGCAACAAGCAACAAATGAAAGGACAGGATAAATATAATAACCATAATTCCGGTAATGTAACAAGGCGTAATTCTTGGGATGATCCTGATTTTGAGATGCTTCTGTCTCCCGGAGATTCTGTTCTGTTTGGAAAAATAAGTGATTATATGAAAGGGTTATCCGATATAGAGGATGTAAAAAGCGATCGTGCTTACTCCGTTACAAACGAGGAAGTCAAGGTTATGATTTCAGATTATCAGGAAAACACTATACCGAATAAGGATAATGAAAAATTCATCCGTGACAGCCTTGCAGAAGAAACACCGGAAGAGAAGTTAAAAAATGAGATCGGTCAGATAAATTATGAGATAAGCCATAGCAATTTGAATGATATTTCCTCGGAGTGGGTTAAAGAGTGGCACGAAAAGAGACAGAGGAATAGTAACAAAGACGTGAAAACAGAGGAAATCCGTAATTTTATTACCGGCTCGCTTGATCAGGAGGAGATTAGCGCTGAAATAAGATCAGATGACAACAATAAGAGTGGATTGAGCAAATCTCTGATAACCCGGTATACTTCACTGGCAGCTGCCGCCATCATCGGCGCTGTTTTACTGATAAGGTCGCTTCTCCCCTCTGACGATCCTCAAAAGATATTCAGCAAATATTATGAACCATTCAAGGCAGTTTCTTCTATAACCCGCAGCACAGGCGCCAGTGAGAGCGAAATCTTTACCAAAGCTATCGGCAGCTATAAGGCAGGCGATTACAAGACTGCAGCCGCCGGATTTTCTGAGGCAATGCCTAACGGGTCAGAATCTTATTCTGCCGGTTTTTTCCTGGGTATCACTGAGATTGAACTTGGAAATTATAACAAAGCCATTGATCTGCTTGGCGGAGTTGTAAACCTGAAGGGTGAGTATACAAAAGAGGTAATCTGGTATCTCGGACTTGCTTATATTAAATCAGGTAATAAGATTAAAGCTTCGGAATGTTTTGAGCTTCTTGCCAGGTCATCTGGCTTTTACAGTGACCGCTCGGAAAAGATCCTGCGTCGCCTGAAATAGAAAATCAGGATTCCGCCAATAATTATCACACTTAAAGTTATAATAATTAATACCGGAGCGTCAAAACGATGTGCTATTGGTGAATTGTCTCCGAGGACTTCGTATGCTGCCCAGAAATAAGGACTGGTATATGCAGGCGGACATGTCTTTAAGTATTCGAGCTTGGCAAGACGCATGGCCTCATTCTTCTGCTTACCCAATGAGAGATTATAATAGAATTTCGTAATTATTGCCGCGCTTACCTCATCGTTAACCTCCCATGCAGTCCTGATCACAGATGACGCACCTGAAAGAATGAATCCGCGGGCAAGACTCATAAGTCCCTCGCCATGATACAAAGTGCCTGTGCCCGAGTTACAGGCGCTCAGAACGACCATAGGCGACTGCATCCTTGTAAGGCTGATCTCATAATTATAGAGCCTGCCATCTTCAAGGGTATCGTTTTGAGTATCAAACAACAGGTAAGAGTATCTCGAATTTGTGGAATCAGATACGGAGTGCATTGCAAGGTGAAATGCAGCAGGTTCCTGTAATGCAAGCCTGAAGTTGCTTTCGGTTGCCTGGTTACCGATAAATTTATCGCCCCTGAACCACCTGTAAATAGATTCGATCTCATTAACAGCACCATCAAGAACGTTAAGGGTCATAGCTGATCTGTTATCATCAATGTAATCGGGTCTGAAAGATAACACCTCCTCCCCTTTCCGCGTCCGAAGGCTTTTACTGAAACTCAGTGATGAAGAGTAAGAGTATGAGACCGAATAATCATTAAGGAGGTAATGAAGGCCTTCATAATCTGCCTGATCTGGTCCAGGCTCATTTACAAGCAATGCATCAAAAGGCAGCCAGGCTATTTCTTCATCAGGAATTATGATAAGCTTATTACCGGCAATAAGGGCCCGGACCGGCTTCAGCAGGTTTTCATACATATAGGCCAGAGCGCCGGTAAGCTCAGCGAAGTTATTTTCCGCAGGATGCTGAAAGGAATTTCTGATTATCCCGGCATTTTTTGCAAAAAGTGAATCGAGACTGGTCTCCCGGAATTCAAAATCGTCTTTTGTGATCACAAGGGTATAAAGTTCCCTTTTTCCCTCTTTGTATTGATTTGAAAGCAGGTAATCAACTATAGTTTCATCCCGGTGAAGGTGTTCTTGTATTCCGGACAGCGGGACAGGTTCGATTTTCTGAATAAGATCGCTATACTGCGGGAACTCCCTGTTTATTTGATCTGTTATTTCTTCCTTTTCGCGGTTCATGTCAAAAAGGGCGTCTTTCCAGAGTGAGATCCTGGTGCTGTCGGGACTGGTTTTTCGGGATTCCTCAATTATAAGATTATTATAGGCAGCTATATTGCCGCTCAGCCTGTTCTGCTTTTCTCTTGTAGTGTCGCGGATCGCTGCCGAATACAGCAGATCATTTTCGGTGATCTCATTCCGGAGCACGGCGGATTTGGCTTTCTGGACAATGCTGTATATTTTCGTTTTCACCGCAATGTCACCGGTCAGTGAATATAATGTACTGGCAATGTGAACGGCAAACAGATAGGTCTCTTTCTCGTTCTCAGAAAGATAAATACGGCTATCTTCTGTAAGATAATTATTTCTGATGTTGTCGATCAGTTGCAGGGCAAGTTCAATTGTCTCGAGACTTTTAATTATTGTTTTAAGTTTTAAAGCTTTGTCGTTCTGCTCATTTGCAAAGAGTTCAAGGGCACGGGCTTTGCTTTTAAGGTTTT
>DAIUKI010000156.1:0-6697 GCA_036848255.1 Bacteroidales bacterium
CCTTTATTTATAAGTATTTTATTTTCAATTATATGTGGACAGGCGGTGGGCGCCAGGCATCAGGCGTCAGGAAAACAATAGTTGGCCAGGCACCCAATACCCGATACCCGACGCCAGGCGCCCAATACCTGATTCCCGGCGCCCGACGCCCGATGCCTTTAATTCTTATGGTAGGATATTAATTATTGAATCATGAAATACATTGGAGCTCATGTAAGTGCAGAAGGCGGAGTTCAGAATGCGCCGCTGAATGCTTATTCAATAGGTGCAAAGGCTTTTGCGCTGTTTACAAAGAACCAGAGGCAATGGTTTTCGAGCCCGCTTTCCAAAACCAGTATAAGTGCTTTCAGGGAAAACTGTGAAAAGCTTGATTATAAGCCTTTTCAGATTCTTCCGCACGACAGTTACCTGATAAATCTGGGTCATCCTGAAGATGAGCCTCTCGGAAAATCAAGGGCCTCTTTTATTGATGAGATGAAACGATGCGAGCTTTTGGGACTCGACCGGCTGAATTTTCATCCCGGAAGTCACCTTAATCAGATTGGTATTGAAGATTGCCTTGCAAGAATCTCTGAATCGATTAACATTGCACTGGAAAAGACCCGCGGAGTTACGGCAGTGATTGAAAATACAGCAGGACAGGGGACCAATCTTGGACATACATTCGAGCAGATCAGGTTCATTATAGATGGGGTTGAAGATAAATCGCGTGTCGGTGTGTGCATCGATACCTGTCATGCTTATTCGGCAGGTTATAATGTGAAAACAGAAGCTGGGTTTATCGAAACATTTGAGAAGTTCAGCAATATTGTCGGATTTCAGTATCTGAAAGGAATGCATGTCAATGATACTAAAAAAGAATTCGGCAGCAGGGTCGACAGACACGAAAACATAGGAACCGGATTTCTCGGGGAAGATACTTTTTCATTCATAGTGAATGACGGCCGGTTCGACAATATGCCGCTTATTCTTGAAACCCCTGAAGATTCTCTCTGGGAAGCTGAGATCAAAAAACTCTATTCACTGATACGCCCACCTGCTCCCCTGAAGGGGGGGATTGTTATTTAAAAGTATTGGCCCCGATTACAAATCGGCGCCAGCGTTGCTTGCAGCTCCAATTAGGGGATTGGGGGCGAAAAAATATTGGAAATAAGCTTTTTAATTTCCGGTTCTCCAAGCTTGTTTTTTGTCGCATTATATCCGATTTCAAATACCTCAATCGCTTTTTCCGGATCGAGTATCTTGTAGTTTTTCAGTTCGGGAGGAGCAATGAAAACATCGAATTTATTTGCCTTCAGATCAACCTCCTTCGACATATTCAGCATAAAGGTGCGTTCAGCAATCTGGATCAGGCTTGTAACTTCCCCTTCATAGCCAGTAGGATTTACAAACGACCCTATTATGAAATCGCACATTCCTTCGATCGGCTTGATTGGCATATTGTCGAGGACCCCGCCATCGACATAATGGATCTTATCTATTATAACCGGATTGAAAAGTACCGGAATGCTTGCCGATGCTATCACCGACCTGATAAGTTCGCCCGATGAAAAATATACCGCTACACCGTTGTTAAGATCAGTGGCAGTAACAAAGAGAGGAATTTTAAGATCTTCAAAATTCTTTGCCCTGAGGTTTTCCTTGAGAATGCGCTCGATCCCTGATATCTGGAGAAGCCCTTCGCGCGGCACTGTCGGCCTTACATAATGAAGCTTGCTTGTGGTGTTCATAATTCCAAGGATCTCATCAGGATTGTACCCGTCGGCATACATTACACCAACCAGCGCTCCTGCACTGGTCCCGGCAATCACATCGGGATATATTCCTGCATCGTTAAGCGCCTTCAGAACACCAAGATGTGCAAATCCTCTGGCTCCACCACCACTTAAAACTATTCCGGTTCTGTATTTTTTGATTGCCATCCTAAGAGCAATTAGTTTAAAGTTAAACCTGTTAATATCATTTCGGATTTCGGATTTACGAATTCGGATTGTATTTGTTTTTTAATCCGCAATCGACAATCCGCCATCCGCAATATTATTTAAATCCGCAATTCAAAAATCCGCCATCCGCCATTCTAAAAATTATATTAACATAACATAAGTCTATCAGTTGAATACAATTGAAAACAGAAGTCTCAAGTTAAGATAGGTTACAAATGCCGCAATGATCAATAGGATGATTTTCAGGAAATTACCATTGGCATACTTCCCCATCACTTTTTTTGACGAAGTAAGATAGACCTGGATAGCAACAGTGAAGGGAAGCTGAATGCTCAGGAAAACCTGTGAGAGAATGAGTCCCTTAAACGGATCTCCTATGAAGAATATAATTATCATCGCTCCGACTATTGATATTATAACTCCCCATTTTGTATGGTTGTCCTTTATGTCATAGGGTTCACCGGATATACCCGAGACTATTGAACCTCCCGCCATCCCTGAAGTAATGGAGGAAGCCACGCCGGCAAGGAGCAGAGCAATGGCAAATACTACAGAAGCATTATTCCCCAGCAGCGGCCTCAGCATCCTTTCTGCCTGCTGCAGCTCATCCACCTTTATGTTATTGCTGAAGAATGTGGCAGCGGCAAGTATTATCATTGCACTGTTGATCGCCCACCCTACAATCATTGAAAATAAGGTATCCGCAAACTCAAATTTCAACTGTTTCTTTATGATTTTTTCATCTTTGAGGTTCCATTGCCGGCTCTGGATTACCTCAGAGTGCAGGTAAAGATTGTGAGGCATCACAACAGCACCAAGGACGCTCATGAGAAGAAGCATTGAACCTTTCGGGATAGAGGGCTTTACCCACGAAATTCCCGCTGCTGCCCAGTCGACATCAACGAGGAAAATCTCATAAAGGAAAGAGAGACCAATTATTGAAACAAATCCGATTATCCATTTTTCAATTCTCTTGTATGAGTTGGAGAAGATCATTATTATAACGAAAATGGTTACCAATACTGCCCCGATTTTTATGGGGACCCCGAAAAGCATCTCAAGGGCAATTGCACCGCCAAGTATTTCTGCAAGCGATGTTGATACTGAGGCCAGAACTGCAAAGTAAAGTATTGGCTTTGAGATCGCCGGTTTTATATATATTGAAGCAGCTTCAGAAAGACAAAGACCAGTTGCGATTCCCAGATGCGCAACGTTATGCTGAAGTATTATAAGCATTATCGTGGATAAGGTAACCACCCACAGCAGAGTATAACCATATTCGGACCCTGTGCCGATATTTGCCGCCCAGTTGCCGGGATCAATGAATCCGACTGTCACAAGCAAACCCGGACCGATATATTTGAAAATATCAAGTGCCCCGAAAACGGGCTTGTGATCTTTTCTTTTAAGATCCCTGAAAAAGTTTAAAGGATTAAATATCGATTTGAGGTTGAGCATGCGGTACTTTGTTACAAATATAAGCAAAGAAGGAGGTTCTATCTGTTTTGACAATATTGATTATTGATTAAATTTGGCACCCATATACATACTAAAGAGATTAAGATGCAATTTTTACTTGTTGCTTACGACGGAACCGGTCCCGGAGCCCTGGAAAGAAGGATGAAGGTCCGTCCTGATCATCTTGAAAAGGTTGCCATACTAAAAGAGAAAGGACATTTCCTTCTTGGAGGAGCAATTCTTGATGAAAATGAAAAGATGATAGGATCAATGATAGTGTACGAATTCCCCGACAGGAAAACTCTTGACGAAAGCCTTCTGGATGAGCCTTATATAACAAAGGGCGTATGGCAGAAAGTTGAAATCAGGCCATACAGACTTGCTCACATAAATACCTGATAATATTATTAATTGATTTTTTTTTATGTCAAAAAAATTTGCAAATTTCTGTAAATAAACCCCCTTCCCAACCTTCCCCCACAGGGGAAGGAGCCCAAAGCTTCCCGCCTTGCGGGACGGGAAAGGGGATAAATTGAAATAAAAGTAAACTTATTGATCAAACCATTAAACTTGAAACTACATTATGATGAAAAAAGCTTTTACCTTGATTATGCTATTGATTCCTGCTTCCGTTGTCATGTCGCAACAGGCTGGTCAGACTTCACTGCCATACAAGTGGGAAGAGATTACATCACCTCAGTTCAGCAAGGCTGTTGCCCTTGCCGGAGGTGTTTGCGTAATACCGATGGGCGTCATTGAAAAACACGGGCCCCATCTTCCTCTTGGCACCGATATGTTTGAAGCAAGGGAAACAGCATTCAGGGCTGCACAAAAGGAATATGCAATTGTTTTTCCTCCCTATTTCATGGGCCAGATTTATGAAGCAAGGCATCAGGCCGGAACAATTGCCTACAGTAATGATCTGTTGTGGAAAATGCTTGAGGAGACCTGCAACGAACTTTCCAGGAACGGGTTAAAAAAGATCATATTAAAAAACGGACACGGAGGGAACACAAGTTTTCTTCAGTATTTCTGCCAGTCGCAGCTCGCAAGCCGCAATGATTATATTGTTGTTTTATTCAGGGAAGGCAACGATCCCGTAAATGGAGCGGAGATAAAGGCCTTGAAAAAAGCTAAAGTCGACGGGCATGCAGGTGAAGAAGAGACTTCAATGATGTCCGTCATAAGACCCGACCTTGTTGATCAGGGGGCTATCAAATCACAATCAGGACTGAAACAGGGGAGACTCGACAAAATGCCCTTTGGTTATACCGGTATATGGTGGTATGCAGATTATCCCAATCATTATGCAAGCGATGTGGCTGAACCCAATAAGAGGCTGGGGGAACTTCTCCTCAACAGCGAATCAGGTCAGCTTGCAGTGCTGATAAAGTACCTGAAAAGCAATAACACCATTGAAGAACTGCAGGAGGAATTTAGTAAGAGGGCTCAAAATCCTTTACTGAAAGATGAAAACATAAAATAATTAAAATCTAACTTACCCCCTTTCTTATTTCCCCCAGGGGGGAAAAGATTTCCTGACTCCTTCCCCCATGGGGAAAGGTTGGGAAGGGGGTTTAAACAATAAAATTAATAACACAAATAATATGAAAAAACACCTTATTTTTCTGACTTTAATTACTGCAGCATCGATGATTATTCCAATATCTTGCAAGCCGAAAACGCCAACCGATCTGACGAAGGAAAGCATTATCCCAAAACCTGTTTCGGTTACTGCTTCCGGAGAATCTTTCACACTTAAGGCAAAAACCGCCATTTTTGTTGATGGGGAATCAGAAGATATATTAAAAATCGGACATTACCTGGCAGATAAACTGAACACTGTAACTGGTTTATCCACTGTAGTAAATACAGCTGCCGCCGAACCCGGATCAGGTAATATTTACCTTACATTGTCAGGGGCAGGCGAAAGCCTTGGGGAGGAAGGGTATGAACTGACAGTTTCGAAAAAGCTCGTGAAGCTTGCAGCAAACAAACCTGCAGGACTATTCAGGGGAATCCAGACCATAAGGCAGATTGTGGCTGAAGATGCTTCCCCAAAAAAGCCGGGAGTATTCAAAATTGCCACAGGAACCATTACTGATTATCCCGGTTATTCATACAGGGGAATGATGCTTGATGTAGCACGTCACTTTTTTGGAGCTGAAGATGTTAAGCAGGTTATTGATTATATTGCATTTTACAAGATGAACGTAATGCATTTGCACCTTTCGGATGACCAGGGATGGAGGATCGAGATCAAATCCTGGCCAAATCTCACAGTTCACGGTGGAAGCACCCAGGTAGGAGGGGGAAAGGGAGGTTTTTATACCCAGGAGCAATATTCCGATATCGTGAAATTTGCTGCCGACAGATATATTACAATAGTTCCCGAAATTGATATGCCCGGACATACAAATGCAGCGCTTGCATCCTATCCCGAGCTTAACTGTAACGGAAAAGCTCCGGATCTCTATACCGGAACCGAAGTAGGATTCAGCACGCTCTGCACCAAAAAGGAAATCACCTACAAATTCATTGACGATGTTGTAAGGGAGATATCCGCTCTTACACCGGGACCGTTCTTTCACATAGGAGGCGATGAATCACATGCTACAAAGGTTGAGGATTATATCCCTTTTATAAACAGGGTCCAGGATATTGTCGCATCTAACGGGAAAAGAGTCCTAGGATGGGATGAGATCGCACTGTCGACGCTTAAGCCGAATTCAGTTGCCCAGTGCTGGGCAAGCGAGGAGAATGCAACAAAGGCAACCGCCCAGGGTGCAAAAATCCTGATGGCGCCTGCCAAAAAAGCATATATCGATATGCAGTATGATAAGTCAACACCCCTGGGCCTCCATTGGGCTGCATATATAGAAGTTGATGAAGGTTACAACTGGGATCCGGCAAACTACATACCTGGCGTCGGAAAGGAAAACATTATCGGTGTTGAAGCTCCGATGTGGACCGAAACCATTACAAAACTTGATGACATTGAATACATGATGTTCCCGAGGCTCCCGGGTTATGCCGAGATAGGTTGGACCCTGACTGAAATGAGAAGCTGGGACGAGTACAAATACCGTCTGGCAAAACATGAAAAGCATTTTAAGGCGATGGATATAAACTATTATCCTTCAAAAAGAGTCCCCTGGGGAGAATGATGTAAAAAGTTATTTCGGATCTCGGATGGACGATTTCGGATTTTAAAAATCCGAAATCACAAATCCGAAATCCGAAATCATTAATAATATGAAAACAAAAGCTTCAATCTTTCTGCTGATTTTCAGTAA
>DAIUKI010000157.1:0-6670 GCA_036848255.1 Bacteroidales bacterium
TTTGTGAAATAAAAACTGCCTTGTACCGGCGGGGATTATTCCGTGAATGAAAACGCAAAGGTACTATTATTTGACCAATATCCGGTTTTCTGGTTGTTCATGATTGAAACCGATGCTCACAGAGGAAATTAAAATCCGCCTGCAAAAGTCGGGGTATAACTGAATTTGACTTATTTTGTATTTTTCTGATTTAATTCGATGAAGCTATATATTATTACCTGTTCTGTCTTGTTACTGTCAGTATCCGCTAAGGCTCAGAATGCCGGATCGGCAGATACCCTTGTTGCAGACGGACTTTCTGAAGTTGTGATCTCGGCAAACCGGTTCAACACGATCGGCATAAATACTTCCGCTGCAATCAGGATACTTGATTACAAACCGGTTCAGGAACATCAGCTCCGCACTTCGGCAGAAGCCCTTACTCTCACACCCGGTGTTTTTGTACAAAAGACCAATCATGGGGGAGGTTCCCCGTTTATACGTGGGCTTACGGGCAATCAGACACTTCTTTTGATGGATGGCATAAGGCTGAGCAATTCCACAATGCGGTACGGCCCCAATCAGTATTTCAATACAATCGATATCTTCAGCCTCGACCGTATGGAGGTCCTTCGCGGCAGTGGATCGGTGCAATATGGTTCTGATGCTCTTGGCGGGACGATTCACGCATTCAGCCATGAGATTAACACTGCTGAAGAGGCTGACTGGGGAGGAAGCCTTCTCACCAGAATAGCAATCCCCGATATGGAACAAAGCCTTCATTCAGATATAAACTTTTCCGGCAGTTTTGCTGCAATGCGGGCAGGTATTACCTGGCGCAATTTCGGGGATATAATCGGAGGAGATACCACCGGACGCCAGGCTCCTACTGGGTATGATGAGTTCGACCACGATTTTAAGGGCAAAGTATTACTCTCTCCACGATCTTCATTTACAATTCTTTATCAAAGTGTCAACCAGAGGAATGTGCCGGTGTATCATAAAATAGCGCTTGAAAATTACGCGATCAACAAAACTGACCCCCAGAAGAGGAAGCTTGGTTATCTGAAATTCAACCATGATTTTAATACAGGGATTCTTAAATCGGCAGTTTTAGCTGCCTCTTATCAGGAGACCCGTGAGGGAAGGGAGAGCAGGAAAAACGGATCAGACATACTCCGGAATGAATACGACAAAGTCAGGTCCCTGGGATTTTCAACCGAAGCCATTGTTTCGGACGATGATCTCTGGTCGGGCACCATGGGCTTTGAGGTTTACAGCGACCTTGTAAACAGCAACCGGACCGATACGGATCTGCTTACAGATGCTGTGACCGTCATGCGCGGATTATATCCTGACGGATCCACAATGACCAGCCTGGCCCTTTTTACGATACATTCACTTGAAATGTTGAAATGGAACATAACTGCAGGGGCAAGGGTTAACTCATTTATAATCACCGTTGATGATCAGGAATTAGGAATGACAAGGCTGACGCCGTCAGCCCTGGTCGGAAATCTGGCGGTAATGAGAAAGCTTGAAACAGGGTCCAACCTGTTCATATCACTAAATACCGGCTTCAGGGCCCCTAATATTGATGATCTTGGAACTCTTGGCATTGTTGACTTCAGGTACGAGACACCCAATTTCGGACTTAAGCCGGAAAGCTCCTTTCAGTACGAGGCAGGTTATAAATTCATTGGACAAAAACTCAGGGGAGATCTGTTTGTATATCGCAACGAATTGTACAATCTGATCACAAGAAAAAGGATCGGTGATGAGACAATTGAAGGTTATCCGCTGTATAAGAAGGAGAACAGTGAAAGGGCTTATATACAGGGAATTGAAACAGCATGGGACTATAACCTTAACCGTTCCGTCACCATGTCGGGTAACATTACGTATACATATGGCTGGAACATTACTAAAGATGAGCCAGTGAGACGCATACCGCCTCTGTTCGGACGTATGGCATTCGATTACAGCTGCAATCAGTTGCGTTTCGGTCTGGAGTGGCTGGCAGCTGCAAGGCAGGACCGTCTTGCCCAGGGCGATAAGGATGATAACAGGATTCCTGAAGGCGGCACGCCGGGCTGGAGCATATTCAACATGAACACAGGCTATACATGGAAATTCATTACCGCAAACCTGAGCTTTAACAACCTGCTTAACAAAGACTACAGGTACCACGGATCGGGAGTCAACGGATACGGACGGTCACTCTTCATTACTTTGACGGCAAATTTATAATCACATGTTTTGAAAAAAATAAAAATACCCAGATATTTTATATTTCTTTCAGCACTGATCCTGACTGCGATAGTTTTAATCGTTGCTTGGACCGGAATATCGGAACAGATAAGAAACAAGGAAGAATTACTGAATTACAGGAATGCCTCAGCCTCCAGGGTATTATCGGAGGAGGGTGAACTTCTCGGACAGTTCTTTTTTGAGAACAGGACGAATATCCCCTTCAACCAGATACCCAAACACCTTATCGATGCCCTGATTTCGACCGAAGATGCCCGTTTCTATGACCACAGGGGAAACGATACGAGAAGCTGGTTCAGGGTCATTTTTAAAACAATCCTGATGAACGACCGCGGTTCAGGAGGCGGAAGCACAATAACCCAACAGCTTGCGAAAAACATGTTCGGCAGGAAAAGAACGGGTTTCATGCCAGTTGTATCAAACAAGATGAGTGAAGTGGTAATGGCCCGCCGCCTTGAAAGAGTGTTCGGCAAGGATGAAATCCTTACCCTGTACCTGAATACAGTTGCATTCGGTGAAAATGTTTATGGGATTGAAGCGGCTTCGGCAAGATTCTTCAATAAAAGCACAATGGCACTGAATATTGAGGAATCGGCTCTGCTTGTAGGAATGCTGAAGGCCAACACTTACTACAATCCGCGACTTAATCCCGGTAATGCGGTGACCAGGCGCAACGTTGTCCTTAAACAGATGGAGAAATACAAGTATCTTGATGCCGCTATTGTCGATTCACTTTCCGGTTTGCCTTTGAAAATTGAATATACAAAATCGCGATCGGCGGGGATGGCAGATTATTTTCTGGTTCAGGTACGGAGCGAAACTTCAAGGATACTCGGGGAGATTGCCTCTTCAACAGGCAAGGAATGGGATCCTGAAAAGGATGGATTGGTAATCACTACGACACTTAACTATTCCCTTCAGGAATATGCCTTTCAATCAGTTCGCGAACATCTTCCGGTGATGCAGAAAAGACTCGATCAACAATTTCAGGGAGCATCGGGGAAAAAAGTTCTTGAACAGGTTGCCGCAAGAGAGATGATAAGGCTTGGCCTGGAGAACCGGGCTGATGAACGTCGGTCTCAGGAGATATTTGAATGGAACGGGACTTTTACAGATTCCATCACGGTGGCCGACAGTCTGAAACGGTCACTCACCACTTTGCATGCCGGATTATTTGCAATGGACCCGGTCGACGGTGGGATCAAAGCATGGGTTGGCGGAATCGATTTCAAGACTCAGCCATACGATCAGATCCTTGCTAAACGACAGCTTGCATCTGTTTTCAAGCCTGTTATATACACTGCGGCGCTTGAGGATGGATTTGAACCCTGTCAATACCTTGACAACGATTCAATTATCCTTTCAGGATTTGATGACTGGAGCCCGGAGAATTTTGATCATTCCTTCGGAGGAAAGTATTCATTATCAGGAGCTCTTGCACAGTCGATGAACATCCCCACCTTCAGCCTTTTTCTCGAGATAGGATTTAAGAAGGTCGATGACATGTGGAGACGAATGGGTTTTTCCTTTACCCTCGATAATACTCCATCGCTGGCTATGGGGACCGCTGAAGCGAACCTCATGGAGGTTGCAGCTGCTTATTCATCTTTTGCCAACGGAGGTTTCCGGATCGACCCATGGTCCATCAGGTCGATTGAAACTCCCGGGGGAGAAGTAATCTACAAAAATGATGTTACACCGGGAAAAATAAGGATAATGAAAGAAAGGTCCAGCCTGCTTATGAGCGCTATGCTGCAGAAAGCAATCAGGGAGGGAACGGGCGTATCGATGAGCTCTGTTTATGGAGTCGATTTTCCCCTTGCCGGTAAAACAGGAACTTCGCAGGATTACTCTGATGCCTGGTTTGCTGCTTTTAATCCCGGTCTGGTAATTGTTTCCAGGGCCGGCGCTTCTTCGAGGGCAATTCACTTCAACACCGGTTCAAATGGTTCGGGGAGCGCACTCGCACTGCCACTTGTGGCATTGACGCTCAAAAAGGTAAAACAGGATCACCGGCTCAGGGATAGCCTCATTTCCCGTTTTCCTGAGCTGCCTCCCGAACTGGCAGATGCTCTTGATTGTCCCGATTTTAAGGATAAAAACCTTTTTGACATGATAATTGATATCTTTGAAAAAGATGAAAAAACCTATGATGGCACGGAGAAAAAGGTTGAAAGAACAGTTAAAGGCATTCTCAGGAAGATATTTAAAAGAAAGAAATATGACAGGTAAAATACTTATAAGACTCTTTGTTTCAGGCGCATTATTATTCGCAGGTGCAGAAACCGGCTTTACGCAGGATAAAAACTGGACCCATTTCAGGGGCAGTGATCTCAGCGGCATTTCGGCCACCGGCAACGTTCCGCTTGTTTGGAACGGCCCTGGCATTAAATGGAAAACCGAAATTCATGGTAATGGCCATTCCTCTCCGGTGATTTATGATAACCAGATCTGGGTCACAACAGCTACTGGCGATGGGAAGGAATTGTATGCAGTGTGCACCGATTACACTACTGGCAAAATAATTCATGACATTAAAGTCTTTACACTTGACGAGGCTATCAGCAAGCATGGGATTAACACCTATGCCAGCCCATCCCCATGCATCGAAAAAGAATTTGTGTATGTCCATTTCGGGAGCCTGGGTACAGCCTGCCTGAAAACGTCGGATGGATCAATTGTATGGAACCGCACCGATCTCAAGTGCAATCATGTCCAGGGACCGGGATCCTCACCGGTGTTATATAAAAATCTTCTAATACTTCACTATGAAGGAACCGATGTCAGGTATATAGTTGCTCTCGATAAAGCAACCGGAAAGCAGGTCTGGCGTACCGACAGGCCAGCAGAGCCCTATAATGCACTTGCAAATATAGGCAAGAAGGCCTATGTCACTCCTCTGATCATCAATGTGAAGGGCAGGGACCTGCTGATCTCGAACGGATCTGCAGTGACCTGCGCCTATGATCCGCTTACGGGAAAAGAGATATGGAAAGTTATCGGAGGCGCTGAATCGACAGTTCCCATGCCGATTGCAGAGAATGGCAAAATCTATTTCTATACTGGTTCTGTCAACAAACCGGGAGGAGGAACCTATACTGAAATGTTTGCAGTTAACCCCGATGGCAGCGGTGATATAACAGGAACCAATATCCTTTGGAAGAAACAGGATGATCAGTCACATACCCAGATATCCACTCCGGTCATAAAGGACGGACTTATTTACACGGTGACCTCGAGGAATTATCTGATGTGCATCGATGCATCAACAGGAAAAGAGTTATGGTCAGCACGCCTGAAGTCCGATCATAATGCATCTCCCGTTATTGCAGGGGGTAATGTGTGGCTCTTTTCGGTGAAGGGAGAAGTGCTGGCAGTCAAAACCGGACGTAATTACAATGTAATTACACAGTTTCAGATGGATTCCGGTATCTGGGCCACCCCCGCTTTCCTTAGAAATTCAGTTATACTCAGGACAGAAAAGTATCTGTGCCGGATCGATTGAATACTACCAGAAACCCCGTCAACCCCGACAATGCCACTATTATTCCGGCAGGATAGGATATGGCTGCTGAAAGGGAGAAGCCTTCAGGGGCAAATAAAAGGTAGGTGCTGGTGACTGCTGTCATGAAGACCGCAGGGATAAGGGTTATCCAGTAGAGTTTCCGGCTTTGTGCCAGGTAAACGGTAATAGCCCAGAGCACAACCATGGCAAGCGTCTGATTCGACCATGCAAAGTAACGCCAGATGATATCGAAATTTATCCGTGTAAGAAGAAATCCTGCCGCAAAGAGGGGGACGCTTATGAAGATCCTGTTCTTTATCGGACCCTGCTTGTATTTCAGGAAGTCGGCAACTATCAGACGGGCACTCCGGAAGGCAGTATCGCCGGAGGTGATGGGAGCAGCCACAACCCCGAGAAGAGCCAGCACGGCGCCGAACTTGCCGAGAAGGGAATTGGCTATCTCATTGACAAGAAAAGCGGCATTGCCCTGATGTTCTGTCATCACCGTGTTAAGTTCATTAACTCCTCCATAAAATGACATTCCTATAGCTGCCCATATCATCGCCACAATCCCTTCAGTGATCATTGCCCCATAAAAAACCCTTCGTCCAAGTTTTTCATTGGTTATGCACCGGGCCATCAGTGGTGATTGTGTCGAATGGAAACCCGATATGGCCCCGCAGGCAATGGTTATGAACATCATCGGAAAGACAGGGAATTTCTCACTGCCGACATGAAAATTTCTGAAGTTGGCAAAACTGAGTTCAGGGATTTGGTAGCCTTTTACGAACAGGGCAGTAATAAGGCCTATGGCCATAAACAATAGAGCAAATCCGAAGAGGGGATAAAGTCTCCCGATTATCTTGTCGATGGGGAGCATGGTCGCAAGCATATAGTAGATGAAAACAACCCATA
>DAIUKI010000158.1:0-3407 GCA_036848255.1 Bacteroidales bacterium
TATTATTGAATACTTGAATATATTTTTCATATCTATTTCTTAATTAGTTTGTTAAAAACTTACATTCACCCCGAAGGTATATGTCCTTGCCTGCGGCGCGGTGTTTCTGTCGATACCAGGTGCGAGGTTGGAGTCTGTGTTCGTTGAAACCTCAGGGTCAGAACCGGAGTAATTGGTAAATACTATAGGATTAAAGACCTGACCATACACCCTTATATTTTCAATATTCAGTACACTCGGCCAGATATTCTTAAATGAATATCCTAAAGATATATTTCTTACTTTCAGGTAATCACCTTTCTCTACATTCTCGCTTATGGCGAATGAAGATCCGTTGGAGACATTATCATTTATTATAGGTTTAGGTATATTGGTTATATCTCCGGGCTCCTTCCATGCTGTCTCATACACTTCAACCGAGTTATTCCACCATCTCTGGTCTCTAATACCTGCTTTTGATCCACAGTAAACATAATAGCCAAAAGCATAGGTAAGATTTAGCGCAAAGTCGAAGTTTTTATAGTTGAAATTATTGTCAATACCACCATAGTATTTCGGAAGCGGTGAAGCAAATGGTACACCATCGGCTGCTGTGTTTATAGCCGGTGCTTTTGATCCGTCTGACCTGTAGGTCCACTTGTCTGCAGCGGCATGATTATAGAGGACCTCCTGGCCTGCAGCATTGACATATACTCTTCTTCCTGTTTCAGGGTCAACGCCTCTTGTTTCAACAGCCAGGATGTTTCCGACAGGCTTCCCCACAACGGTAATATTTGTCGTTTCCAGGTCTCCCGTCGAAGTCCGTATCTCTTCAACACCAGGTGCCAGTTCTGTAACTTCATTTTTCAGAGTGGTAAAGTTGAAAGATGTTGTCCAGTTGAAATTGGGCTTTGTAATATTATAACTTGTCAATGAAATCTCAAGACCGGTATTATACATCGATCCCACGTTTGCAGGAATAGTGTTGCCCGGGATACCTTTTGACGGTGATTGAGGCACGTTCAGGATAAGTTTATTGATATCGTTATAGAAGTAGTTGATATCAGCCTGCAGCCTGTCATTCAGGAGTCCAAAACTGAGTCCTATATCATATTTGTCGCTGGTCTCCCACTTAAGATCTGCATTGCCGGCCTGTGAAAAATACAGGGTCGGCTCTGCTCCGTAAAGGCTCGCACTGTAAAGGAACAGTGAGCTGTAGTTCCCTATGCCGAACATATTGCCGACACGTCCGTAGCTGGCCTTTAATCTCATATCGGAAAAAACATTATTAAGGCCTGTGTTTGCAATGAAGCCCTCATTTGATAGGTTCCACATCAGAGATACACCTCCGAAATTTCCCCATTTGTTCTCCTTTGAAAGCCCGCTGTAACCATCACGACGAAAACTTCCTTCGACATAATATTTCTTATCCCAGTTGAAATTGACGCGTCCGAAATAAGACATATAATAGTTTTCACCATAACCGCCACCGGGTACACCGTACCCTGTTGACCATGCTCCTGCGAAAGAATTGAAAAAGGGGTCAGAGACCTCTGTTTTAGTAGCATTCCAGCTACTTCCAACTGTTCTCTGTTGTTCCATCCCTGCCAAAAGGCCGATATTCATTCTTTCTTTAAGTGTTATATTGTAATTGGCAGTGTTGGTCCATGTCCACCTTTTGTCCTTGCCAGCCCAGTTGTAAGCATAGCCGTCATATCCATAACCATCACCACCTACTGGTGACCAGAAAGTCGTTGTCTCTCTTGCAAGGTTATCAAGTCCGTAAACTGTCTTAAGTATCAGTCCTTTTAAGGGTTCGATACTGCCCGAAATTGTTGCCATTATCCTGTCAGATTCGGTGGTATGCTTATTGGTCTCAAATATCTGCCCGGGATTATGATAGCCAAGCCCTGAGGCCAGCCCTGTCCCCATGCCACCAATGCCTCCTGAAAAAAGATTGTAGGAACCGTCGTTGAGATAGGGACCTATGATCGGAGGAAGAACGAATGCGAGGCGTGCAGCACCTGCAGTGGAAAAGTTAGATCCTGTATTCGGTGATTCAGTGTAGCCATTTGTATAAGCAAAATTCGCACCAATGGTTATAAACTTGTTGATCTTGTGATCAACATTCATCCTTGCATTCTTTCTGTTATAGAAGTTTTTCTTGATCATACCGTCCTGGTCCGTATAACCAATAGAAAGGAAGTATGATGTGGTGGGGGAGGAACCGGATACTGTGAGCGCGTGACTCTGCTGAAAGCCTTTCTGATAGACCAGGTCTGCCCAGTTTGTATCGATAGGATCGCCATTGGCATCATTAACCTGGTGCAGCACGACGCTTGAACCAGCATTTGCATAAGCAAGGTTCTTGTGAGCGAGATACTGCTCAGCGTTCATAAGGTCAAAAAGCCTGTATGGCTCGGTCCATCCGGTAAAGCCATCGTATGTCACTTTTGTCTTAGCACCGGAGCCGCGTTTTGTAGTGATAATTATGACACCGTTAGCAGCCCTGGAACCAAAAAGAGCCGTTGCCGATGCATCCTTCAGGATCTCCATCGATTCAATATCGGAAGGATTGATATCTGCCAGAGAGTTCTGGATGGCAGTACCCCCGATATTACCTGTAAATACAGGAACACCGTCAACGACGATGAGGGGGTTTGAACTGGACGTGATCGAGTTGAAACCCCTGATGCGTATGACGGGCGGGTTGTTAAGCACACCGTTGGGGAGGGTAATTGAAACACCGGCAGCTTTGCCCGCAAGAGCCTGGTCAAAGCTTTGCAGGTTCATTTTGGAGATAGTCTCTCCATCAACAGCTGATATGGAACCAGCAATTTCACGTTTTTGCTGCGTGCCATAGGCAACTACAACAACTTCATCGACGTTGTAAAGGTCCTGCTTCAGGACAATATCAATGCTTCTCCTGCCCTGGATCGGTGCCTCCTGTGTAATGAAACCAATGAAACTGAACACAAGAGTCTGAGCATTTGAAGGAGCTGAAATGACATATTTGCCGTCACTTCCTGTTATTGCCCCGATTGTGGTTCCTTTAACGGTAACGTTCACCCCGGGTAGACCCAGCTCGTCTTCCGAACTGGTGATAGTACCCGTAATCTGCACTGTTTGACCCATAACAAGTGTACCTGCTATAAGAAACAGTGTAAAAATCAAAAGGATTTTTTTCATAAATAATCAGGTTTAGGTTAAAAAACGAGCGACTAAGATATTCATTTAATTGAAATGATAAATATCATAATTTATTATTTTTAACATTAGAGCCTGAATTTCGGATATTTTTGCATAAAAGCAGAAAGAAAATCCTGCTTTACAGCTCCAACAAAGTGTCGTATAATGAATTCAGTTTCCCGGACGAAAAGTGACCAATTTGTTTATTGCGGGTTCTTCATCTGAAATGAAAATATGTT
>DAIUKI010000158.1:3507-6620 GCA_036848255.1 Bacteroidales bacterium
CAACAAGGAACTAGTAACTCTTTCTGACAATCTCATCTGTTTTTGTCAGGATACTCTCCTCCTCCCTTATTGCTTCCGACTCGATTGACTGACCCTTCTCCAGGAGTTCCCTGACAAATTCCTTGTCGTCGAGACCTGATGCATTTATCCTTACATTCAGAAACGCCCCCCTGATGCAGGCCCTGATTGCAAGTGCGCCCACTGCTGCATCGGTCACCGAATTGGGATTACCCTTTTCGACCATCTCCCTTATCAGACTGAAAGCGGGAAATGCCGTTTCCATTACTTTTAAAGGTACAAGAGTGGCATTTTTTGTCGCTTCCTGAACAGCTGATTTTCTCGCCCTGATCTCCTCCTCTGTCTTTTTGGGAAGGTTGAATGCATCCATAATTCTTTTGAATGCGTCAGTATCCTCATCAACAAGCTGCAACATCCTGTTCTGTATCTCCTTCCCCTTTTCTGCCCAGCCGGAGAACTCCTTCCACCTGTCATCCCAGCCGCGCTTATGGCTCGAAACATTGGCCACCATCGTTCCCAGGGCTGCGCCAAGTGTTCCCATATATGCCGATACCGAACCTCCTCCGGGAGCAGGAGATTCAGAGGCTGTTTCGTTCATGAATTCGCGGAGACTCATTGCAATTAGCCTCTTCTTATTATTTTTGTCATCCATTACATATTCAATGATTTTCTCCGCAGGATTGAATTTGTGTAAATAATCGAGTCCCATCGACTTAACAGCAATCTTTATCAGCTCATCATCGGAAATACCGGCCGAACGCTGTTGTTTTTCAAGAAAATAACGGCCTGCATCCAGGATCGACTTCAGAGGAATTAGTCCGACAAGCTCCGAACCGGTTACCCTTATTCCTCTTGCATCTGCTTTCCTGCAGACCTCATCAAATGCAATATGAACGGGAGTCACTCTGATATTCGTAAGGTTCATTGAGATCTGCGCAATGCCGTACTCATCAATATACCATCCGATTGCCTTGACACTTTGAAGTGTACCAGGCATACTTAATGTCTCCCCATTCTCATTTTTTATTGTTCTTCCTTTTTCCCGCACATCGAAAGCAATTGCATTTGCTCGTCTTGTCGAGGTTGTATTCAGATTTACATTGAATGCCACCAGAAAGTCCCTGGCTCCTACTGCGGTCGCTCCGGATCGTTCATTGAAAACTGCCGGACCAAAATCAGGCTTCCATTCAGGGTCTGCCAGTTTTTTTTTCAATCCCTCATATTCGCCTGCCCTGCAGCTGGCAAGATTTCTTCTTTTCGCTTCGAAAGCAGCATTTTCGTAGCAATAAACAGGAATTCCAAGTTCCTCGCCTATCCTTTTTGCAACACTGCGGGCATATTCTGCGGTTTCCTCCATTGTTATCCCCGATACCGGAACAAACGGGCATACATCAGTAGCTCCCATCCTTGGATGCTCTCCGTGATGCTTTGTCATATCGATCAGCCCGGATGCTTTCTTTACTGCTAGAAATGCAGCTTCAGCGACTCTTTCAGGTTCACCGACAAAAGTAACGACTGTACGGTTCGTATCCCTGCCGGGATCAACATCAAGCAGCTTGATTCCATCCACCGACTCAATCGTATCGGTGATCTGCCTGATAATTCCCATATCCCTGCCTTCGCTGAAATTCGGGACGCATTCGATGATTCTCTTTTCCATCTATAGATCTGGTTTGAAGTTTTCTCTGTGTCCCTCTGTGACTCCTCTGTGTTACTCTGTGTAAGTTCCTATAAATCGATTAGTTACACAGAGATCTACTGAGAATACACAGAGGTCCACTGAGTTAAGGAATGATTTTCCCTTTAAGTATAATTTTATCAACTAAATTACTGCCATATGCATACGGCAAAAAACTGTACGACGGCATTTCCTTGGTAATAAACACATTAGCCACCTTCCCTTTTGCTATTGATCCGTGTGTATCAGAGATCCCCATCGCATATGCTGAATTTATTGTAACCGCATTTATTGCTTCCCCGGGAAGCATTTTAAGCCGGATACATCCCAGCGACATGACCAGTTTCATATTTCCCGAAGGAGATGAACCCGGATTATAATCTGAAGCCAGGGCTACCGGAAGTCCGGCATCAATCATCTTTCTTGCAGGAGGATCGGGCAGGCCCAGGAAAAGGACCGATCCGGGAAGCAGGGTCGGCATTGTATCCGAATCAAGAAGTGCTCTAATTTCATTATCGCCGGTACGCTCGAGATGATCAACCGACAGGGCATTGTACTTTACGCCAACCTGGACTCCTCCCGAATTTCCGATTTCATTTGCATGAAGCTTTGCAACGAGACCATATTTCAATCCTGCCATCAGGATCCTTTCCGTCTCATCAACGGTGAAAAATCCATCATCACAGAAAACATCGATGTAATCGGCAAGTTCTTCAGAGGCAATAACCGGGATCATTTCATTAATTATCAGTTCAATATATTTCCACCTGTCATTTTTGAAATGTTCCGGGACAGCATGTGCCCCAAGGAATGTCGATTTGACTTCCAGCAGGGTGTTATCCCTGATCCTCCTTATGACTCTCAGCATCTTCAGTTCATCTTCAGTGTTGAGGCCGTATCCGCTCTTAATCTCAATCGCGCCCGTTCCAAGTCCTATAATTTCATTAATTCTGCCAATCGACTCATCATACAAATCATTTTCAGATGTTTCATGAAGCTTTTTGGCTGAGTTCAGTATCCCCCCTCCTCTCCTTGCGATCTCCTTGTATGACAATCCCCTTATCCTGTCAGCAAATTCCTGTTCACGGCTTCCGGCATATACAATATGAGTATGAGAATCACAAAATGACGGAAAGACAAACTTTCCTGCTGCATCAATAATCTCAATATCAGAAGAATGAGAAGTGATCAAATCCTCCGGTATCTTATCCATGCTTCCGAAACGGGAAATATTCTCACCTTCGATGAAAAGCCAGGCATCAGGTAAAGTATTAAGAACAGCCATTTCTCTGCCACTTCTTTTGGGTACAGGTTCAGTCTCCGTGCCGACAAGTTCCTTAATATTTTTTATAAGGAGAGCCATATGGGTATTTAAGTGTAAAATTGCAGTCTAAGGTAGCAAATATTGAAAAACCTG
>DAIUKI010000159.1:0-6608 GCA_036848255.1 Bacteroidales bacterium
AATAAATAATTTAGTACGCGAATACTATTGGTTATCAACAAAACGTTATTATATTCGCATTGAAGTTATCAACACCTTGTTAACACTAGCCTGACGTTATGCCTTACAGAAGATTGCCAAATACTGATGCTGCACGCATCAGAGCAATGAGAATTGCTCTTGAGAAAGGAAGGGAGATTCATCCGAGTCTGATGGCCTTTTCGTCAAAAAACATTGTCAGACTACAGAGATTTCTGCCACAGTTTGAGAACATGATCATACTTCAGCGTCAGTCATATGCCTCACAGACCAATAAGAGCAAGGAGTATGCAGAGATTATAAGGAAAGCACGCCTCTATCTGACTCATTTCATAAGGGTTATGAACATGGCAATCTTCAGGGGCGACCTCCCTGTTGAAACAAGGGCATTTTACGGTCTGGCAACAAATGAATCGACGGTTCCTTCACTGAATACCGAGAATGAACTTATAAGCTGGGGCAAAAGGATAATCGAAGGTGAGGAATTCCGTATCAGAAAAGGCGGTTGTCCAATAACCAATCCGACTATCGCAGTGGTCAAGGTAAGATATCAGAATTTCCTTGAGGCCTGGAATTACCAGAAGACACTTGCAAAGAGGACGCTTGATTATTCTGAAAAGAACTTTGAGCTCAGGAAAGAGGCAGATGAGATAATCGTCCAGATCTGGAATGAGATAGAAAATACACATAGTTCACTACCTGAAGACAAAAGGATGGCTGAGAGTGAGAATTACGGCATTATCTATTTTTACAGGAAGAATGAACTTAATAAATCCGGCCCTCCTTCAGAGGCCCAAAGCACTATCTGGCCTTAAAAGAAATCAGTTTGACCATAGGGAATATAATGCTCGGGAAATATCCACTGTTCCTTGCACCGATGGAGGATATTACTGATCCCTCCTTTAGATGTTTGTGCAAGCTGAACGGTGCTGATTTCATGTACACCGAATTCATTTCATCCGACGGACTTATAAGGGACGGGCAAAAGAGCGTAAAGAAGCTTGACATCTATGATTTTGAAAGACCCATCGGCATCCAGTTGTACGGGCACCTTACCGATGCGATGGTGGAGGCGGCATTGATCGCTGAAACCGCAAAGCCTGAACTAATCGACATCAATTTCGGATGTCCGGTAAAAAAAATTGCCAACAGGGGGGCCGGTGCCGGGATGCTCCGAAATATTCCCCTGATGATTGAAATGACCAAAGCCATTGTAGGGGCAGTCAGGCTTCCGGTAACTATTAAGACCCGTATAGGGTGGGATGAAGAAACCAGGAATATAGTAGAAATAGCCGAAAGGCTCCAGGATGCAGGAATAAGCGCACTTACAATCCATGGAAGGACCAGGGCGCAGCTCTATAATGGCTCAGCTGACTGGACTCTGATCGGCGAAGTAAAGAATAATCCCAGGATGAAGATCCCTGTCATCGGGAACGGTGATATTGACGGTCCGCTGAAGGCAAGGGAAATGTTTGACAGGTACGGGGTCGACGGGATAATGATCGGAAGGGCTACAGTGGGCAGGCCATGGATATTCCGTGATATCAGGCATTTCATGGATACAGGGGAGATACTTCCCGAGCCTACTGTGTCTGAAAAGGCTGAACTGGCCCTTTTTCACCTCGAAAAATCACTTGAATTCAAGGAGGGGATCAGTGCAATTTACGAGATGCGCAGGCATCTTTCCAACTACTTCAAAGGATTACCACATTTCAGGGAGACACGGCTAAAACTCCTGACATCTCCCGAGCCTGATCAGGTCAGGGAGCTGATAAACGAGATACGCACCAGGTGGGGCGATTACCGTACCGATGAGAGGACATCTGTATATGGGCTCTGATCAGGAGCAGGCTTTGGTTCAACTTTGCTCAGAGCAACTGAATAAGAATCCCACCGGAAGATCTTTTTCAGGATTATAACAAAAATAATACCCGATATAAGCAACATTGTAAATTCAATCCATGGGTAGATATTGATTTGCTCATAAACGGCAGGCGTCTGCAGGGCAGAGGATTTGTGCGTCACCATTATACAGAGGAAAATATTGTTTGCAGAATGCGCTCCCATGGCTGCCTCAATACCATCATCAAGAATTGTGACTACCCCGAAGATCAGCCCGAAAAGAATATACTGGGGCATCATTGCGAGGTACCCGAATTCCTTAACCTCAGGATTGAAGGCATGCATGAGGCCGAAAAGGATTGAAGTAACCAGAATTGGCAACCACCTGTTCCTGAAAAGTACAGCGAAACCCTGCATAAGGTAACCCCTGAAGAGGATCTCCTCGAATGCAGCCTGAAAAGGAATGAAAATCAATGAAATAAGTATTAGAGGTATCAGTGTTGCTGAAATGTTTTGAAGACTGAAGTTCGAAGGATCCACTTTGAGGTAAACAAAAAAATAGAGAGTCGAAAGGATTACCCAGACCAGTGCAGAAATAAGGAACCTGTTCCACCTGAAACTCCCGGTACCATTAAGGGTTACCTTGAATGTCCTTTTATTAATCGGTTTAATAAGAACTGCAAATGCCAGGATCCCTGCCAGAAAAGGGAACAGATTCATAAAGAGACTCAGATTTGGGTCGAAACCCAGTACTCCCAGGTTACCCGGATCCTTAGCAATTTCCGAAATTATTTCGGGATTGGATGCAGCTTTAGTCGCATATCCGATGAGTAACGGCAGGGCACCCAATGTATTTGTAACCAAAAGAATACCTACAAACATTAAGATATATCTCCACAGGTTGTTCCTGCCTGTAAATGATGATTCCAGATGGTTCATAAACTCAGTTTATTTAGGTTGGGAACGTACTTTTTTAGGATAATCAATTGAATAATGCAGCCCGATGCTTTCTTTCCTTTTCATGGCATGTTTAATTATAAAGTATCCGACGTTTATCAAATTTCTAAGCTCACATATTTGCCTGGATATCAATGATCTTTTGTAAAGGCTCTCCGTTTCCTTGTACAGTATTTCGAGCCGGACCATTGCTCTTTCAAGACGCAGATCTGACCTTACAATTCCGACATAATTGCTCATTATCATCTGGACCTCCTTAAGGCTCTGAGTAATAAGAACCATTTCCTCAAGGTGCGTGGTCCCCTTATAGTCCCAGTCGGGCAATTCTTCTTCAAAACCGAGTTCCCCGAGCCGTTGCCCTGCGTGCATTACTGCCCTGTGGGAATAGACAACCGCTTCAACAAGGGAATTTGAGGCAAGCCTGTTCGCGCCATGAAGACCGGTAGACGAAACCTCCCCCAGGGCATAGAGCCGGTCAATATTTGTCTGCCCGTTCAGGTCAACTTTGATCCCGCCGCACGAATAATGAGCACAAGGAACGACCGGTATCTTATCCTTTGTTATGTCAATTCCACGCTGAAGGCAATGTTCATAAACATTCGGGAAGTGATCCTTCAGACCGGCTGCATTCAGATGAGTGCAATCGAGCCATACATGGTCTTCACCCCAGATTTTCATTTCATTATCGATAGCCCTGGCAACAATGTCCCTTGGGGCAAGTGAGCCTCTGCTGTCATACCTGTTCATAAACTGTTCCCCAGCCATATTTCTCAGTATTGCTCCATATCCCCTCAATGCTTCAGTTATGAGGAACGATGGCTTTCTTTCGGGATCGTAAAGTGAAGTGGGATGAAACTGGATGAATTCCATGTTTTCAATTGTCCCCTTGGCCCTGTAGACCATTGCAACTCCATCACCTGTGGCAATTTCGGGATTGGTGGTTGTGAGATATACATTACCCAGGCCACCGGTAGACATTATCGTGACCTTTGACAGAAAAGTATAAACTTTGGTGTTGACCAGGTCAGCCAAATACGCACCATAACATTTTATACCCGGGTAATTCTTTTTAACCTCGATACCAAGATGATGCTGGGTAAGGATCTCTATTGCGAAGAAGTTTTCGAATATCTCAATATTAGGATCGTTCCTTACTTTTTCAATCAGAGTCTCTTCAATGGCTTCACCGGTTTTGTCCTTTGCGTGAAGGATCCGGTGCTCGGTATGTCCTCCCTCTTTTGCAAGGTCGTAGGTACCGTCCTTTTTCTTGTCAAACGGAACTCCAAGGTCTATAAGGTCCTGAATTCTGGCAGGAGCCTCCTGAACCACAAGCCTTACCACCTCTTCATTGCATATCCCGGCGCCGGCGATCAGTGTGTCCCTTATGTGTTTTTCAAAATTGTCGGGTTCGCTGAAGACCGCGGCAATGCCACCCTGTGCATATTTTGTGTTCGAATCCCCGATGGCCGATTTGGTAACGATAGTTACTTTGCCAAAACGTGCCGCCTTAAGAGCAAAAGTCAATCCGGCAATTCCTGATCCGATAACAAGAAAATCGGTCCTTTTTCTCATTGTCATAGCCAAAGTTTTGAAGGCTAAAGATACTAATTAATGTTTTTAACTATTTTTGCTCTCCTCAAAACAATTAACCTATGGCTCAGGATGATGTTTTCAAAAAACTCGTTGCCCACTGCAAAGAGTACGGATATGTTTTCCCGTCAAGTGAGATATACGACGGTTTAAGCGCTGTATATGATTATGGCCAGTACGGAGTTGAATTGAAAAACAATATCAAGAAATACTGGTGGGACAGCATGGTACTGCTGAATGACAATATCGTGGGTATCGATTCAGCAATCTTCATGCATCCAACGATCTGGAAAGCTTCGGGCCATGTCGATGCTTTCAATGATCCGCTTATCGACAACAAGGATTCAAAAAAAAGATACAGGGCCGATGTCCTTATCGAAGAACACCTTGCGAAAATTGATGATAAGATCACCAAGGAGGTTGAAAAAGCAAAAGAGAGGTTCGGACCAGCCTTTGATGAAAAGAAATTCAGGGAAACAAACCCAAGGGTACTGGCAAACCAGGTAAAAATTGACGAGCTGAATGCCAGGTATTCAAAAGCCCTTAATGCCACCGACCTTGCTGAATTAAGACAGATAATCATCGATAATGAAATAGTCTGTCCGGTCTCCGGAAGCCGTAACTGGACCGAGGTCAGGCAGTTCAATCTGATGTTTTCAACAGATATGGGCTCGACCCTTGAAGGATCGAGCAAGATCTACCTGCGCCCTGAAACAGCCCAGGGGATTTTCGTCAATTTCCTTAATGTCCAGAAAACAGGCCGGATGAAGATACCTTTCGGTATTGCCCAGATCGGAAAAGCTTTTCGAAATGAGATTGTTGCAAGGCAGTTCATATTCAGGATGAGGGAATTCGAACAGATGGAGATGCAGTACTTTGTTCAGCCCGGGACCGAGCTCGGATGGTTTGCCAAGTGGAAGGAAGCCAGGATGAAGTGGCATCAGGCACTTGGTTTCGGAGAAGAAAATTACAGGTTCCACGATCACACCAAGCTGGCTCATTATGCCAATGCCGCCACCGATATTGAATACAGGTTTCCGTTTGGATTCAAGGAAGTTGAAGGAATTCATTCAAGAACCGATTATGACCTGAGCCAGCATCAGAAATTCAGCGGCAAAAAGATGCAGTACTTTGATCCCGAAAAGGGAGAATCGTATATCCCATATGTTATTGAAACATCAATCGGTGTCGACAGGATGTTCCTTCAGGTTATTTCCGCTGCATATGCCGAGGAAGAGCTTAAGAAGGAGGACGGGAGCTCAGATACACGTGTTGTCTTAAGGCTTCCGCCATTCCTTGCACCTGTCAAGCTGGCGGTGATGCCGCTTGTTAAAAAAGACGGCCTCCCGGAAATTGCCGAAAAGATAGTTCATGATCTTAAGTTTGATTTCAATTGCCAGTATGATGACAAGGATTCAATCGGCAGACGTTACCGCCGTCAGGACGCGATTGGTACGCCATACTGCATCACGATCGACCATCGGACCATTGATGATCAGACAGTCACTATCAGGTACCGCGACTCAATGGAACAGGATCGTGTTAAAGTGAACTCCCTGAAAGATATTATCTTTGAAAAAGCAACCACAGGCACTCTCCTGAAACAACTTTAGGATGCAGAAGGTACTTATAGTAACATACTACTGGCCACCTGGTTCAGGTGCAGGGGTTCAGAGGTGGCTTAAGTTCTCAAAGTACCTCCCTCAATACGGATGGGAACCATTTATTCTCACAGTTGATCCGCAATTTGCTGCTTATCCTTCAATCGATAGCACACTCGAAAAAGAAATTCCTGAAAATGTAAAAGTATTCAGGACCAAAGCTACCGACTGGTTCAGGATTTTTTCAAAGGATAAATCGAAAATTCCAACTGCGGGATTTGCCAATAATTATGATAACTCCTTTAAAGGAATATTATTCAGATTCCTCAGAGGTAACTTTTTTATTCCGGATCCAAGAAAAGGATGGAACAGATTTGCTTTTGAAAAAGCTTGTGAAATTATCGAAAGCCATAAAATAAACCATTTAATAACAACAAGTCCGCCCCACTCCACCCAGCTTATAGGCCTGAAATTGAAAAAAAGATTCCCCGGAATCAGATGGATCGCCGATATGCGTGATCCATGGACCGATATCTATTATTACGAAAAGTTTTATCCCACATTTTTAGCAAGGAGCATTGATAGGGCATATGAAAAAAA
>DAIUKI010000160.1:0-6585 GCA_036848255.1 Bacteroidales bacterium
AAATATATTTTTTATGATTGTTCGGCGGAAAGTCCAAATGGCCGCAGAAGCTTATGTTACGACCGCGCAGGGCTGGAATCAAGGAAAGAACATAAACCGGAAAACAGCGCTATGGATATGGCAGCTGCCATGGGCATTGAACTTTTAACGGAACAACAATACCGTGAGTTGCAGAAACTTGGAAATTTCGATACAAAAACGTCAAGCTGGGTGAAGACACCTGCCGAGATCAGAAAACTAGGCGGAGCCCTATTTTGTGATCGACGCTATGACCATGTCTTCGTGTATCACAATGGCGCAGAATCTTACTATGGCGCCAGGGCGTTCCGTGGTTCAATAAGAGTCTGAAGTTGAACAGTGTGAAAAACCTGGCCGGATCATCTTCCCGGCCAGGTCATGTCATATAACGAAATGGAAATTCTTTTACTTCTTATTTGCTCTTTTTTCGTAGAGTTCCTGCCATCCTGATGTATCAGATGAAACAACGGGTTGCACCTGGTCGGTTGATTTCCGTTCAATCTTCTTTATCACGATTGTTCTGTCACGCTTGGCTGTTCCCTTTGAATGCTCCACGTAATCAACTAATGCAACGAACCTGTTAATCTTGTTGGGTATAATTTCCAAGGTCCTTATAAATCCGATATCATCTTCCTTTAATGCGTAGTTGTCATGGGTATCCTCCCATACGTCGACATAATAGACAATATTGTCGAGGTCGGCGAATACTGTCTTTCCATCATCATCCGTGAAGCCCTCATTCACACTTGAGGTTTCATTCTCCCAGTCTGTCAGTGTAGGATAGAGAATAACGCTGGCTCCTTCGACAGGATAACGCTCAGAGTATTCGAGAACCTCTATTTCGAGCAGAGTGGGGATCTTAACATTGAGAACAAGAGAAGCTTCATCAGTCAGACCGCTTCCTGACCACACTTTAAGGATCACCGTAAAGGCTCCTGTCGATGTATATTTATGCACGGGATTGACTTCGTTGGAGATGTATCCGTCACCAAAATCCCATTCAAAGTCTGCAACATTCTCTGATTCGTTTGTGAACCAGACATCCTCCCCTACAACGGGATCGCTTGGGGATGCCGAAAAATAAGCTTTGGGCGATTCCTCGCAGGATAAAAGTATGAGAGGAAGAACGAGTGAGAGGAATATTATCTTTTTCATGTCGCTGTTAATTGATTTTCTATAATACAATTTCAAAATACGTGCCATAAATTCACCTCTCCCCAACCCCTCCCCCTGAGAGGGAAGGACTTGAAAAACAGGAAATTAAGTCCCCATCCCTCCCGGGAGAGGGGGATTTAGGGTGTGAGGTCTAATCTACAAAAAAATCCTTATCTTTGCACTCCATTAAAAAATAAATTTCACAGAATGATCAATATAACATTCCCCGACGGCTCCATAAAAGAATATAAAAGCGGTATCAGCAGTCTTGAAATAGCTGAACAGATAAGTCCCAGGCTTGCGAAAGAAGTGTATGCTGCAACAGTCAATGGAGAAGTCATGGATCTGACGCGACCAATTATTTCGGATGCTACGCTGAAGCTTCACAAATGGGATGACGACCAGGCAAAACATGCCTTCTGGCATTCATCAGCCCACCTTTTGGCCGAAGCTCTCGAGAGCCTCTACCCGGGAATTAAATTCGGCATCGGGCCGGCTATCGAGAACGGATTCTATTATGATGTTGATCCGGGTGACGGAAAAGTCATTACCGACAATGATCTGAATGTGATCGAGAACAGGATGAAAGAGCTTGCCGCCGGGAATCACGCCTTTATGAGGAAAGAAGTAAGCAAAAAAGAAGCGCTTGAAGTTTTCTCCCAAAAAGGTGATCAGTACAAGGTTGAGCTTATAGGTGAGCTCGAAGACGGAACAATTTCACTTTATGCCCAGGGCAACTTTACAGATCTCTGCCGCGGACCGCATCTGACGTCCACAGAGCCCATTAAAGCCATAAAGCTTCTGAATGTTGCAGGGGCTTACTGGAGGGGTAACGAAAAAAACAGGATGCTTACAAGGATTTACGGTATATCTTATCCAAAACAGAAAATGCTCGATGATTACCTTGTTTTTCTTGAGGAAGCAAAAAAAAGGGATCACCGGCGCATTGGCAGAGAATTGGAACTATTCACTTTCTCGCCAAGGGTCGGCATGGGTCTTCCATTATGGATGCCAAGAGGTGCTGAACTGAGGCAGAATCTAATCAATTTCATGACCAGGGTCCTGAAAAAGAGAGGTTATTCAATCGTTGCAACTCCGCATATCGGTGACGTTAACCTATATAAGACCTCGGGCCATTATGAAAAGTATGGAAAGGATTCTTTCCAGCCGATGTCGACACCACAGGAAGGTGAGCAATTCATGCTTAAGCCAATGAATTGCCCGCATCATTGTGAAATATTTAACGCTACCCCGCACTCATACAAGGATCTGCCATACAGAATGGCAGAATTCGGAACTGTCTACAGGTATGAACAGAGCGGTGAACTTCACGGACTTACGAGGGTCAGAAGCTTTACTCAGGATGATGCACATCACTTTTGCAGACCTGATCAGCTGAAGGAGGAATTCAAGAGTATTATTGATCTGGTGCAGTTCATATTTAAAGCTGTGAATTTAAATGAGTTCACAGCTCAGATATCTCTCCGGGATCCTGATAATAAAGAGAAATATATAGGATCGGATGAAAACTGGGAAAAAGCTGAGAAAGCGATTATAGAAGCCGCTGAAGAAAAGAAACTCGAGACAACGGTGGTACAGGGTGAAGCTGCCTTCTATGGTCCGAAACTCGATTTCATGGTAAAGGATGCTATTGGAAGGAAATGGCAATTGGGAACAATACAAGTCGACTATAATCTGCCGGAAAGGTTCGATCTGACATATAACGGCAGCGATAACCAAAAACACAGGCCGGTAATGATACATCGTGCCATATTCGGATCAATGGAGCGGTTTATTGCTGTCCTTATCGAAAACACTGCAGGGAAATTCCCGCTTTGGCTCGCTCCCGAAAAAGCAGTAGTTTTACCGATTAGTGAAAAATTTAATGATTATGCCGGAAAAGTTTTGGATTTTCTAAATAATTCCGATATTTGCACACTAATTGACGACAGGAGTGAAAAGATAGGTAAGAAGATCAGGGATAATGAATTAAAGAGAATCCCCTACCTGTTGATCATTGGTGAAAAAGAGGCTGGGAACGGAACAATTGCTGTCCGTAAGCAGGGAGAAGGAGATAAAGGAAGCATGAAACTCGAAGAATTTGCTGAATTTATTGCAAAAGAGATTAACAAGGAAGTTGCATATTAATGGCACTTCTTGAACTAAAACAAGTATTAACGAAAGTAAGGAGGAAATAGCTATTACCGGACCAATTAGGCGAAGCCCTGCCAGGGTTGTTCAGCAGGCTCACAAGATTAACAACAGGATCACATCAAGAGTGGTCAGAGTTGTCGGTGATGAAATAGAAACAGCAATTTTGAGTATCCAGGATGCCTTGAAGCTGGCAGATCAGATGGAGCTCGATCTTGTGGAAATTTCCCCAAATGCAGATCCCCCTGTTTGCAAAATCGTTGATTATCAGAAATTTCTTTATCAACAGAAAAAAAAGCAGAAAGAGATTAAGGCCAAGGCGGCAAAGGTTGTTGTGAAGGAGATCCGGTTCGGCCCGAATACCGATGATCACGATTACAACTTTAAGCTCAAGCATGCAATGAAGTTCCTTGAGGAGGGCGCAAAAGTAAGAGCTTACGTGTTCTTTAAGGGAAGATCAATATTATTCAAGGAACAGGGTGAAGTTTTATTGCTGCGTTTTGCCAACGATCTGGAGGATTACGGAAAAGTGGAACAGCTCCCGCGCCTCGAGGGAAAGAGAATGATAATATCCTTTTCTCCCAAAAAGAAGAAATAGTAAATTAATATATTTTGATAACAGAAAAATGCCAAAAATGAAAACTAATTCCGGTGCAAAAAAGAGGTTTACCCTTACCGGAACAGGAAAAATCAAGCGGAAGCATGCATTCAAGAGTCATATTCTGACCAAGAAGACAACAAAACGCAAGAGAAACCTTACTTATTCTGGTCTCGTTGATAAAGCAGACAAGAAGAACGTAAAACTTATGCTTGCCAGCAAGTAAATGCCCGACGCATTGATTAAATAAAGAAAGTATTAACAGATTGCACAGCAAGAAAAGAGTCCTCAATCAGGAGGAACGCTGACAATCAAAAAAATTGAGTTATGCCAAGATCAGTAAATGCAGTCGCATCAAGAGCCAGGAGAAAGAAGGTTCTTAAACAGACAAAAGGGAACTTCGGTTCAAGAAGAAACGTAATAACTGTTGCAAAAAATACTCTCGACAAAGGTCTGGGATATGCTTACCGCGACAGGAAAAAGAAGAAAGGTGAATTCAGGGCTCTATGGATCCAGAGGATCAACGCCGGCGTGCGCCAGTATGGTGTCAGCTATTCTGAATTTATCGGGAATCTCGAAAAGAAGGGCATCGCCCTCAACAGGAAGTCCCTGGCCGACCTGGCCATGAATCATCCGGAAGCCTTCAAGGCAATTGTGGAAAAAGTGAAATAAAATATAACTTACAAAAATAGGGACACGATAAAAAATAGGGACATGCCATGGCATGTCCCTATTTTTTATCAACCTCACCTTATCTTCTTCGCAATTCTGTTAAACCTTATCTTCCTCAACCCCGGTAATTCCTTGTCGATGGACAGCCATATGAACTTGGGCTTTCCGACGATATGATCCTTGGGAACAAATCCCCAGTATCGTGAATCAGCAGAATTATGGCGGTTATCTCCCATCATGAAATAATAATCCATCGTAAATGTGTAAGAGTCCGAAGGCTTATCATTGATATATATGGTTTTGCCCTCAACGCGTAGGTCGTTTTCCTCATAAACATCAATGATACGTTCGAACAGGCAGAGGTTTGAAGTATCAAGACTTACCGTGGCACCTTTCACAGGTACCCAAAGAGGCCCGTAAAAATCTTCATTCCAGGCATACGTACTGCGGTGAGGAAACATCAGCGGATTATATTCACCTGCAACAGAATAATAAGGTGTGACTTCCCTGACGTTGGCAAATTTTGAAATTGCTTCTGAATTTCCCTTGGTCATTGGCAGAAAATATACCGATCCGGAGAGCATGGTCTGGTCCGATTTGTAAATGCCGAGCCTTTCGAAAGTTTTTGGATTTATTGTCGTGCCATTTGTTGAAACCAGGTAATTGAACTGCTGAGTAGAGTTTTCCGGTACCAGCTTTCCGTTAACATAAACCGAACCCTTTTTTATAAGAAGCGTATCACCGGGTATACCGATGCATCTCTTTACATAATTATCGCGACGGTCAACAGGACGATATATTATATTGAACCTGTCCCATACCTCTTTCCTTGCCGCCTTCATATATAAAGATGCAGGTTTTGGGATCGGCTTACCGAAGCTTTCCCGTTGGGCCATTTCCCTTGCAGTTTCCCTGACAATCTCGTAATAAGCTGTTTCAGTTCTCTCAAGTACAACTGTATCTCCTGCAGGAAAATTAAAGACAATCGCATCATTATTCTTTATCTTTCCTAATCCTGCAAGCCGTTTATATGGCCAGGTAATAAGATCTGACCACGATTTTCCTTTGGTGATTGGCATTGTATTCTGCGTGAATGGAAATGCAATTGGGGTATTCGGCATTCTGGGACCATATGCAAGCTTGCTCACAAAGAGGTGATCGCCAATAAGAAGTGATTTCTCCATCGAGCCTGTTGGGATACGGTAATTCTGAAAAAAGAAGATATTGATAAGCGATACTGCTATGACGGCAAAGATTATTGCATCGAGCCATTCTATGAAACTACTGTTATTGCCCTCCCTCTTTTTCCAGAAGGTCCAGTTAACTCTCTCGGTAACATACATATCATATAATATCCCCAGACCCAGAATTAGCCAGAAGTTACCGATCCAGATAACAATAAGGATGTAAATGATTGCAACTATTGCAAATCTGATATATTTCCTTTTTAATGATTGATTCATATTAAATTGTTGAATAAGAACGCGCAAAATTAAGAATAATTATCAGAATCCGAGTACATCGTTCATGGTGAATACACCTTTCCGTGGCTGGATGTATTCTGCGGCTATTACTGCACCCAAAGCCAGTCCTTTTCTGTTTTTTGCTTCATGTTTGAGACTTATGGTATCAATTTCTGAGTCCCATGTAATTGTATGCGTTCCGGGGACCATACCCTCACGGACCGCACTTATTGGAATTTTCGACCCGGCTTTGTCACTCTCATAGCACCAACCGTCATAACCCGGATGCTCTTTAGAGATCCCTGAGGCAAGGGTTATAGCCGTACCGCTCGGAGCATCAAGCTTTTTAGTATGATGGATCTCTTCTATAAATGGCTTATAATCATTAAAATGTGCCATCTGCCTGGCAAGTTCCATGTTAAGTCTGAATAGAATATTCACACCTATGCTGTAGTTAGTGGAGTGTATGAATGAACTCCTGCTTTCATTGCATTCGGCAACTGCCCTCTCATAATCTTTCAGCCAGCC
>DAIUKI010000161.1:0-6533 GCA_036848255.1 Bacteroidales bacterium
GTGAGGCTCACTACAAAATACATAACCGAGGAAACAAGTCCATGGCATGGTTTTGAATCGTTGTCCGCAGGATTCAGGTTTTCAGGAATGGTATCCCCGGAATACAGGATTGAAATTGCAGCCTGCTGGTCGTTCCACAAAATCGGATTTGAATTGTCTCCTCCCATCTATGACGAATCAAAGATCTACACGGAAACTTTCGAGACCATAAGCATTCCGGTAACATTCAAAAGGTATCTGCGTAACAATTTCTTCTTCAGTGCAGGCACCATTGTGGATTTTGCCTTTCATGACAAGCCGGTCCGTCTTGATGCCCAGACAGGATTTGGCTTAACAATCGGTGCAGGCAGGGAATTCCGTACAAGATGGGTTACATTTGATATTTCCCCCGGACTTGAGCTCCATTCGGTTGTCCCGTTTACTGAAGACAACTATCATCAAAGATTATTAGTTGCAGGGTTAAAGATCGGATTCAGCTATAACTTTTCGTCTGATGTGGCTTCACTGGATCAGAGAAATGAATAATGAATTGCATGATGCCACCAACGTGGATTTTATAAAATGAGACAAAAATTAAAAATACTTTTGATAATTGCTTCCGTTGGGTTTTTCAGCAGGTGTGAGAAATTCAGTTCTGTCGAGATAATCGATGAGAACTTCCTGGAAGCACTCATTGAACGGGGAATCGATACAGACGGGGACAGAACGGTCAGTTTCAGTGAAGCAGCTGATATCAAAGAACTGAACATTTATTATTGCGACATTTTTGACCTGACAGGTTTGGAATGGTTTATCAATCTTGAAACATTGCGCTGCGGAAATAACGATTTTACTGAAATTGACGTTTCCCAAAACAGAGCTTTAAAATATCTCGATATCGGACATAATAAGATTCTTTCGCTTGATGTTTCGAACAACATCAATCTTGAAAGCCTGATAACCATGTATAATCCGCTGACTTCACTCGATCTGGCGAAAAATACAGCTCTGATATATCTGAACAGTGAATCCAATCCGGTAAATAACCTTGATATTTCAAATAACGTTTTGCTGAAGGAAGTCAATTGTCTGGGAAACGGATTAACAACACTGGATGTCTCCAAAAACGATGTTCTGGAAAACCTGAATTGCAACAATAATCAATTGGAAACACTCGATCTTTCCCATAATCCTGCGTTGAAAAGCCTGAAGTGCGAGGGCAATTATCTTACAACCCTGGATCTTTCCGGCCATTCTGTTTTAACCGGTTTATCTTGCTCATTTAACAGATTGAGCAATTTAACTTTATCGGGATGTGATGCTTTACAGATACTTATTTGCACATACAACCAGCTGAAGAACCTGGATGTTTCAGATAAACCTTCACTAAGGAGAGTTAATTGTGAACAGAATAATATGACATCTCTTTATGTTTCAGCTGATACCAGCCTCCAGGATCTGGATTGTGAACAAAACCAGTTGATCAACCTTGATATAACCAGCAATAAAAATCTGTCAACACTTGACTGTTCGCGTAATATGCTTTCGGATCTTAATACTTCAAAAAATCCCATACTTGTTTATATTAACTGCTCGTTTAACCAGATTGCGACCATGGACATAACAAGCAATAATTTTGTTTACCAATTGTTTCTGAACGGGATGCCATCCCTGACCAAAGTCTGTGTCTGGATGACGCCATTCCCGCCATCGGGTCTATATGTTGAATATTCAGGCAGTCCAAATGTGTATTTTACAACTGATTGTAGCAAATAAAGACCGGATGTCCAGACGAGTTACAAATACAAATGCTATCTCAAACCATGTAATCATAATTTGCACCTGCATCTTTCTGGCATTGACTCTTGCCTGCGAGAAGAGCCCCGGAAAAACAGGATTGGTGGATATCGACGGGAATGTTTACGACACTGTGGTTATCGGCTCACAGGTCTGGATGTCTGAAAACCTCAGGACCACACATTTGAACGACGGAACGGAGATCCCGCTTGTCGAACCCGACACCGCATGGGCCAACCTGAATACTCCCGGCTATTGCTGGTATGGTAATTATGAAGCATTCTTCAACCTGAACCATTATGGAGCGTTATATAATTTTTATGCGGCCGGATCAGGAAAACTTTGTCCGGCCGGATGGCACGTGCCCGATACTGACGAATGGTATACGCTGATAATGTACCTGGGTTATGAAATTGCAGGCGGAAAGATGAAAGGGACCGGAACACTCGACTGGCTGCCTCCCAACACAGGAGCAACAAACGAGTCAGGTTTTAATGCGCTTCCGGGAGGTTTCCGCAACACCTACTATAAGGATTTCCAGCGCTTCAGGGTCTCTGGCCACTTCTGGCACTCTGTAAGTTCAGATGCAATGGGAGTAACGTATTTGACAGAAGATGTAATACATGGCTCTATGAGTCAGAATGACGGGCTCTCGGTCAGATGCGTCAGGGACTGAAATTGTTATGCAGTTATGCGGTTCTGCGGTTCTGCAGTTTTGCAGTTTTGCGGTTCCATCCGGCTCCCCTCTTTGAGAGAGCCTGCCACGCTTCGGCGTGGGGCTGGGGGTGGGTTAACAAGGCACGGATTGCAAATCCGCGCCAGCGGACTCCCCTCCCTGGAGGGGCTGGGGGTGGGTTTCTTTGTTCTGAAGTTTACCGCACGGAACGGATGATCGATTAATTCGTATTTTAATTACCTTTGAACATTAACCTTAAATCCATCGAAATGAAAACAAGATCTTTTTTAATCACTCTTCTGTCGGCTCTGCTTGTCAGTCTGACATGCTATTCCCAGGAACCGGCTTATAAAATCTCATTGGCCGAATGGTCATTGAACCGCACATTGAGAAAGGGAACAATCACAAACATGGACTTCCCGAGAATTGCAAAAGAGACCTATGGTCTTGATGCCGTGGAGTACGTCAACCAATTTTTCAAGGACAAGGCTGAGGATACCGAATATCTTACAAAGCTGAAGAATGAATGTGAAAAATATGGTGTAAAGAGCCTTATGATTATGGTCGACGGCGAAGGAAACCTGGCAGACACATCACTGGCAGCAAGGACCAAGGCAGTTGAAAATCATTACAAATGGGTTAAGGCAGCAAAATTCCTGGGTTGTCATTCCATAAGGGTGAATGCCGGCGGCAGGGGAACGATGGGGCAGATGCAGGCTGCAGCAATTGATGCTTTAAGCAAATTATCAGCTTATGCAGCTGACTTCGGTATAAATGTGATTGTGGAAAACCACGGAGGCAATTCTTCTTACGGTAAATGGCTGGCTGAAATAATGAAAGCTGTCAATAAACCGAACTGCGGAACTTTACCCGATCTTGGCAATTTTTATGAATACGACCGTTATAAGGGCGTGGCCGACATTATGCCCTTTGCAAAGGGTGTCAGCGGCAAAACCCGTGATTTTGATGAAAACGGAAATGAGACTCAGGTCGACTATGTGAGGATGATGAAAATAATATCTGATTCGGGGTACAAGGGATATATTGATGTAGAGTACGAAGGCAATAAGCTGAGCGAGGATGAGGGTATCAAGGCAACAATTGCCCTGCTTAAAAAAGTAATTGAACCCTATAACAAATAGCTTTTTTGCCCCATGCCCCATGCCCCCTGCTTTCTGCCCCCTGCCCTTTACCCCTGAAAGGTAATTAACCATATATGTGCATGGACCCCATATATTTTAAAGATCAGGAGGAGTTCAGAAAATGGCTTGAGGAAAACCACAAAACCGGGACTGAATTACTGGTTGGCTATTATAAGGTTGAAAGCGGAAAGGCAAACATGACATGGTCGCAGTCGGTTGATCAGGCTCTTTGCTTCGGTTGGATCGACGGGATCAGGAGGTCAATCGACAATGAAAAATACTGTATACGCTTCACGCCAAGGAAGCCAACCAGCGTATGGAGCAAAATAAATATTGACAAAATCGGGGAGCTCAGGAAGAAAGGCCTTATGCATCCGATGGGTCTTGCGGCATTTAATAAAAGGAAAAAATCAAAATCCGGAATTTACAGTTTTGAAAATGAGCCAGCAAAGCTGTCGGACGAACTTGAATCTGTATTTGTGTCGAACAAGAATGCATTGGATTTTTTTAAATCACAGGCCCCGTCATATCAGAAGATGATATTAAGCTGGATCATGTCGGCTAAACAGGAAAAGACCAGGCTGGCACGGCTTGAGAAGCTAATTAAGGCAAGTGAAAAGCAAAGCAGGATCTATTAATACATATCCATGGACAAAAAAAAACGTCCACTTATCTGTCCGGCAGAATTTGCAGGTAGCCTCGACAATTCAGTAAGAAAACTGGTGCACAAGCCGCACAGAATCCTTGAAGCCCATATAAGGAAAGGGATGACTGTGCTTGATCTGGGCTGCGGGCCCGGCTTTTTTACGATAGAGATAGCGAACCTGGTTGGTGAAACAGGGAAAGTAATTGCAGCTGATCTGCAACAGAGCATGCTGGACAAGGTGGCAGTAAAAATCAACGGAACTGACCTGGAGCAAAGGATTGAATTGCATAAATGTCAGGATGATACTATCGGCATATCTCAAAAGGTGGATTTTGCACTGGCATTTTGGATGGTTCATGAAGTTCCGGATCAGCAAAGATTGATCGAAGAGCTAAAATCCCTTATGAATCCGGGTGCCAGAATCTGGATCATTGAGCCGCAGATTCATGTCACTGAAAAAGCTTTCAAAAAAATGACAGGCTTGCTGGAACTGGCAGGTTTGGAAATTATTGAAAGGCCAAAGATATGGTTAAGCCGAAGTGTTTTGCTGTCGGCAGGAATGTGATACTGATTGATTCAACCAAAAAGGTTTAAATATGCAAAACAAACGTTTGTTTATTTGTACAACCGGCGGATTAATTGCAGGTCTGATATGTTCGGCAGGTGGTCATCTGAGTGGCAATATTCAGGAACTTACCTTCTTTGCTTTAGCCCCTGCATTTTTTAACAGGGTGATGCTTGGCTTTATTATCGGAATAAGCAATTTGAGAATGAATTACTTATTTCATGGCGCACTGATTGGCTTATTAGTCTCATTAATTACATCAATTCCCTTTCTTGAAGATGGTGTTACCGGTTTCATATTCTTCACAATTGCCGGTATTATCTATGGCCTTTTAATAGAATTGTTTGCCACAAAAGTATTTAAGGCAGGTACTGTCCGGAAATAATCAGGATATCAAAAATAACCGGTTCCCTGTTAGTGTAAAATCCTTCATCGGGGTCTTATAAAAAAGAAAACAATTAATAACCACTCGTTACAGGATATAATCATTGTAACCCTTAAAACAGTTCATATGAAAAAGAGAATTGTAATTTTAACAACCACGTGTTCCATGTTACTCACAGTGATCTGTACCCAGCTACTCCAGGCTCAATCCTCTGTAAACAGAGACACAATACTTACAGCAGCGCGTGAGATAATAAATGAAACCAGGTATTGTGCACTTGTTACGGTCGATGCCACGGGCCAGCCCCAGATCAGGACCATGAATCCTTTTCCGGCCAATGATGAATTCATTACCTGGTTCGCGACCTCAAGAACCAGCCGGAAAGTGAAGGAAATCAAGGACAATCCGAAGGTGTGCGTTTACTATGCGGACCATGTGAATGCGAAAGGCTATGTCAACATTACCGGCACTGCCGAAGTAATTGACGATAAGGAATTACTGCTTAAAATGAAGCGTGAATACTGGAATGGTATACCAAACTGGCAGGACATTTTTGTCCTTATCAGAATCGTACCTCAAAGCCTTGAAGTGATAAATTACAAGCACGGCCTGAACAATACCCCGGATACCTTCAAGGCGCCCTCAATAATATTTTAATGTTTTTGCAAACCGGATTTAATCTTATATCACTTTTTTGCTGGTCAGATGCCAGAATCCGCAGACAGGGCATTTATAGGCACGGATCTCCCTGATAATCCGGGTTTCTGTTATATGCCTGATCATATCCTGAGCCTCCTCAAGCGAATGATAGATCGTCTTTTTGCATGGAGGCTGAACAGGTTCTGCCTTTTTCCTGGCGGATGGTTTGTAACCCATTTCCGTTAAGCTTTATAAATGGTTCTGAAAGTTACGGAATTCTGGGGGTCTAAGGCTTAATGCACCTTACTGATTCACCCCGTTGTTTGGGATTGCTGCTCCTGCCCAGACTGCCGCTTAGTGAAAGATAGAAGTCGACTGCGGTTTGGGCCTTGCTTTCTGTCACGCTCCACCATGTGCCGATGCTGCCAATATTAAGGAAAGTTCCGTTCTCAACACGGTAACCACCCGGAAGTCCGGTGAACCCCGATTCATTGGATCCGATGTTACCATCGATCCAGCCGCTGTCGCTTTTAAGCTTTTTCCCTGACATTTGCTGGCCTCCCAGGTAGAACATCAACTTTGTCCAGTCACCGTCAGTCGGCAGGGTCCAGCCGGCCGGAGCAAGCCCTCTGGGGTCATTAACTGCGTACCAGTTGTAAAGCCTGCCATATTTCGGTCCATTTCTCGCATCGTTATTATACCAG
>DAIUKI010000162.1:0-6524 GCA_036848255.1 Bacteroidales bacterium
TTATGGATAAGTAACACATAAAAATCATATAATCAGATGGATGAAACAAAATCCCTGATCTCCTCGATCAGCCATTTCGGAGTGGATGTAGCCCCGCATATACCGGCAGATTTCTTCCCTGCAAACCACGATTTATCTATTTCCTCAATTGATGAGACAAAATGAGTGTCGGGATTTACGCTTTGGCATACCGAAAAAAGCATCCTGCCGTTTGAGCTCTCCTTCCCGCTTACAAAAATAATGGTATCATGCTCGCGGGCAAAAGTCCTGAGATTTGGTTCCCTGTTCGAAACCTGCCCGCACACCGTATTATTTACATTGAAATACTGATCGGGATCCAGAATTCCATGGTCTCTCATCTTTTTATAAATCAGGCCTTTGATATTATTGAATTCATTTATCTCCATTGTTGTCTGCGAAAAAAGGGATACAGGACGGGAAAAATCAATTTTATAAATGTCGGCTGACTCCGAGATCAGGATACCTTCGTTGTTCGTCTGCCCAAGCAAGCCGACAACCTCTGCATGATCGGGTTTACCGAATATCACGATCTGTCCGTTATCTTTTCTGATCCTTTTCCAGGTCCCGCTGATCCTCAACTGGAGTTTTTTTACAATGGGGCAGGTTGCTTCAATGATAGTGATATTATTTTCTTCCGCTATCCTGTATGTCTCCGGTGGCTCCCCGTGGGCGCGGAAAAGCACTTTGCAGTTTTTCAGATCCCTGAACTGCTTTTTATTGATTGATACAAGTCCGAGTGATGCCAGCCGTTCTACCTCTTTGTCATTATGGACAATAGGGCCGAGAGAGAATACCTTTTCTCCCCGGAGGAGAGCTTTCTCAGCTATCTCAACGGCATTCATTACACCAAAACAGAATCCCGACTTCTGGTCAATTTCAACCTTCATTTATCTTTTCCCTGATTATTCCCATCACCCATTCCATCTGACTGGCAACTGTCATCCTGCTGTTATCCAGCACTATGGCATCATCCGCTCTTCTCAGCGGACTGATATCCCTGTTCTCATCAGCTATATCCCGGGCAATAATATTTCTCCTTATTTCTTCAAAATCGGCTTCAATGTTCTTGTGGATGAGCTCATCAAACCTCCTCTTTGCCCTTATGTCAACCGCAGCGTTCATGAATATCTTGAGGTCGGCATCCGGGAACACTATGGTACCGATATCCCTTCCATCCATTACAATACCCTTGAAAACTCCTATCTGCCTTTGCAGTTCGACCATCCGTGCGCGTACTTCAGGTATCTGGCTTATCCGGCTCACATGTGAAGAAACTTTAAAGCCTCTTATTTCCTTCTCCACATTCTCCGAATTCAGGAATGTTTCATATTCAGAGATATCAGAATTATAGACAAAGCAAATATGAATATCCTTAATGTCAGCCAGAATTCCATCGATTTTCAGACCGCTCTTCCCAATATATTCTTTCCTGAGGCAATAGAGGGTTACAGCACGATACATTGCTCCGCTGTCAATATAAATGTAGTTAAGTTCCGAGGCTATTGCCTTCGCAAAAGTGCTCTTGCCGCATGAGGCATAGCCGTCAATAGCTATAATAAGTTTTTTGGCCATAGTTTTTGCCCTTAAATCCCCTTTCCACTTTTCAACCCACTAAATCCCCCATTTGCTGGTCAACCCCCTAAATCCCCCATATGGGGGACTTTTAAAACTTTTCTCCTTCAAAGCCCCCCATTTGGGGGTTTGGGGGTTGATTTCCCTCCATAGTGAGTGGGGGATATTTTCCGACCATTTAAATTAACTTTTCGCAAAGGTTGTAAATAATGAATATAAATGCAAGGTATTTTCAATTCCGGAATTTTTTGTATAGAAGATCAGGCCTCATTATCAGTGATACATGATTTGATGCTGCTGCCAGATGATATGAAGCCCGTCCGAATTCGATACTGAGCATGGAGGCATTGATGCCGAAACCCCAGGAGAATCCTGTTCCTGCAACCCTTGAATCAGTCTGCAGTTCGCTCCTTCTCTGATGGTTGTACCCCATACTTATATAGAAGTTTTTATGAGGTATGAGTTCAATTCCGGCAATAGCATGCCGTAAGATGTTCTCAAAAAATATTGAAGCCGGCCGGCTTTGGTTTTCCTCTGATTCTGAATAATCGTATGTAAGGTCAAATTTTTCAAGGTGCCTGAGAGTAAGCGAGAATCTGAAGGGCGCATGACTGAGCCTGGCAGAGATACCTGCCATTACTTCAAATGGAAGATTTCCTCTCTCCTCACCGGCATATGCAGTTATTTGATAACCAAGGTTCCTGATAACAAAACCTGCAGAGAGAAGATTTTGCCTGTTATGCCATGAGGCCCCCAGATCGAAAGCAAATCCGAAGGAGGTGTATTTTTCAAGATGTGAAATTACAGGTTTAAAATTGATCCCGACTGCAAACATTGAATCGAGCTCCTGCGACCAGATGACTGAAAGAGCCGACTCCGAGGCGCTGAAAGAGCCGGTTATATTTCCTGACACATCTGATTCTGTAAACGATCCGTAATTAAGGTAGGTTATTCCCCCGGCAATATTTCCTGCTCCCTTCAGCGACCGTGAATACATTGCAAGTCCATAGTTGATTCCTGCAAAGTAATTTGTAAAGTCGAGGGCCAGGCTTCTGTCCATATCTGAATCAAGAAGAGCGGGATTGTTCCAGGCCATATTCAGGTTCCTTCCTGTCAGCGATACATTTGAACCGCCCTGTGAAGATATCAGCCCTGAATGCGTAAGGTTAAGGAACTCATACACATTATCCCCACCGGTCTGGGAATGGCCCGATGATGAGAGAAGGATCATAAATGATATGATTGCAATTCGTTGTGGCATTATCTTATCAAGGTAGTATCTGCTAAATTGTTCAGGCAGTTTTTCCGGTAAGGATCAATGCTTCATCGCTCTTTCCGGGACGGCCGTTAATCTGCGACATTATCAATCCTGCAATAACAATCATCATTCCGGTAATATTCTGATAAGTCAGCTTATCCCCGAGAATAAAGAAAGAAAAGAAAGCCGTGAAAATCGGAATGAAATTGGTGAAGACATTTGCTCTTGTAATACCCAGGTTCCTTACTGAATAGGCAAACAGGATAAATGCTCCGCATGATGCAAAAACGGCCAGTTCGATTACCGGCGTGAAGGAACCTAAAGTAAAGGGAGTATTCAGGAAGGTTTTTAAATTAAAAATAAGGAAAACAGGCAGGAACAGTATTGCACCCAATATATTCTGAACATTCACAATAAAAACAGGTTCATAGCCGCCAACGAGCCTGCTTAAAGTAAGGTTGTATCCCGATGCTGAAAAAACTGCAAGCATCAGTAGGGCAAGTCCTTTCATGTTGAATGTCAGTGACCCGTCCCTGTTTATGACAAAAATTACAACACCGACAAATGATACTATAATACCGATATAATTAATGATTTTCAGTCTTTCCCTGAATACTATCCAGGCACCGATAGTTGCCACGACAGGAATTGTTGAAATTAAAACTGAACCAACTGTGGCCGAAACATATGTCAGCCCGAAGCTCTCCCCGAGAAAATAAAAAAAGGGTTCAAAGGCAGCAAGCATTAGGAAAAGCTTGCGGTCCTCTTTTCTGATCTTTACAAACTTCTTCTTTACCAGCAGGTAGGAAGTCAGAATAATAATCGCAATTACAAGACGCAAAAAAACAATTGTTATGGGCTGGAACGTTTTGTTTGCGATTTTGAACCAGATAAATGAAAATGCCCAGAATATCATTGCCAGAAAAATACCCCCATATATCCTGAACTTGTTTTTCACCGTCTGTTGAATCAATTTATTCTGGCGTGCGAATTTACTCTTAAAAATCTTATTTTATCCGGTGACTTAAAATTTTCAGGAATTATTCCAGGGAAATCTTTCGACTGATTGTTGGAATGGTAATCAAAATAGGGTTTAATATGCATAAATACAAGTGAATATAATCAATCGAGCCTTCGAACATGCTGATAAATGAATGTTTACTGATTTGAAAATAAAGCTATAATTATTATATTTGCCGCCTTGAATATGGAAAAGACAAACTAACCCATAAAAGGCAGCAGATGAAAATACTGGTTTGCATCAGCAACGTTCCTGACACAACAACAAAAATAAAATTTTCGGAAGGGAACACTTCAATTGATACCACCGGGATCCAATGGGTCATAAATCCATGGGATGAATTATCGCTTACAAGGGCCCTCGAATTAAAGGATGATGCTTCCACCGGAGTAAAATCGGTAACTGTGGCAAATGTGGGTCCAGTTGCGTCGGAGCCCGTTATCAGAAAAGCCCTGGCAATCGGCGCTGATGATGCGGTCAGGGTCAATCTCATAGCTCAGGATGCATATTCCGTTGCGACCCAGCTTGCGGAAGTTATCAGTAAGGAAAGCTTTGACATTATTTTATGCGGTATTGAGTCGAGCGATTTCAACGGATCGGCAGTGGGAGGGATGATCTCGGAATTCCTCGACATTCCCTCCGTCTCATCAGTTTCGGAACTGAAGTTCAATAACGGCGTACCGGTTCTTACAAGGGAAATTGATGGAGGGAGGGAGAGTGTCAGTGTTCCCGTTCCATTTGTTGCTGTGGTCCAGAAAGGAATCGCAAAAGAACCAAGAATTGCTTCAATGAGGGGGATCATGACTGCCAGGACCAAACCTGTCAGGATCTATGAGCCGGTTGCTTCCGACTGCCTTACGGAAATCTCAGGATTTGAAAAGCCTGTACCGCGTACCGCCTGTAAATATATTGATGCAGAAGATCCGGCCCGGCTGATTGAACTTCTTCAGAATGAGGCAAAGGTCATTTAAATTATTGCGGATTGCGGATTAAAAAAATATTGCGGATTGCGGATTGCCGAATTCGGATTGAAATCCGAAATCACAAATCACTAATCACAAATCCGAAATACGAAATGATCATAATAGCAACATAAAATTAAACTTTTAACTACTATAAAAGGATTAAAATATGTCAGTACTGGTATATACCGAAAATTGGGACGGAAAATTCAAGAAGCTCTCTTATGAACTTGTCTCATATGGCTCGTCAGTTGCCCGGATGCTAAATATGAAAGTCATTGCACTGACGATCGGCAAAGCAAATGATGATGAACTTGCAAACCTTGGCAATTTTGGTGCCGACAGGATAATCAGCCTCGTTAGCGACAGGCTTGCAGTTCTTGATAACCGGGTCTATGCAAAAGTGATTGCAGATCTTGCCATAAAAGAAGGGTGCAGGGTCATCATTTTTTCAAATAACATAACCGGAAAGGCTCTGGCTCCAAGACTTTCTGTCCGACTGAAGGCAGGGATCGGATCGGGGGTGAGCAGATTACCGGTTAGCCTTGATCCGTTCACAGTTTATAAAAGGGCATATTCGGGGAATGCATTTGCACATGTCGTAATAAAGTCGGAAATTAAGATCCTTACCCTGGCTCAGAACTCTTTTGATGCCATTGAAAAACCTACAGGCGCAGGTCCTGAAACAGTCACAATTGATGTGGATGGATCCATGATAAAAACATCAGTCACAGAAACACAAAAACAGAGCGGGAAGATACTGCTTACCGATGCAGATATAGTTGTTTCGGGAGGAAGAGGAATGAAATCACCCGATAACTGGGGACCCCTTGTCGAGCTTGCATCGCTGCTAAACGGTGCTACGGCGTGTTCAAGGCCCGTTTCCGACGAAGGATGGAGACCTCACGAGGAGCATACCGGACAAACGGGAAAAATAATCGCACCAAACCTTTATATAGCAGTTGGTATCTCCGGGGCAACCCAGCATCTGGCAGGAATAAGCTCCTCAAAATACATAGTTGCAATCAACACCGATAAGGACGCTCCGATTTTCGAGGCAGCGCAATACGGAATTGTTGGCGATGCAATGAAGGTCCTGCCAAAACTGGTGGATGCTGTTAAAAATATGCGGAAATGATCGTAGGGGCTAGCATGCTACGCCCAGGATTGTTGGGGCGTTGCATGCAACGCCTGTACCACGGACGAAATAATGATATTCTATCATGCCCAAACAAATTATTTTCACTCTCACACTCCTGATAACCTTTGCGGTATTTACTTATACCCTGAACCGGCTAATTAAATTCTTCAGCTTTACAAAGCCGGCATTTCCGGTAAAGGATTTCGGGAAACGCTTTAACCTGATGATGCGGGTTGCCTTCGGACAGACTAAGATCTTCCGGAGACCAGTTATAGGCTTCCTGCATGCATTGGTTTTCTGGGGGTTTTGTGTAATACTGATTGGCAGTATTGAAATGGTGATCGACGGACTTGCAGGAACCGAGCGCATACTTCATTTTCTTGGACCTGTCTATGACTTCATTATTGCATCAGGTGACGTTTTTGCCCTTCTTGTAGCAATTTCAATACTGATCTTCCTTGTTAGACGCATTTCGGGTTATATCGGCCGGTTTGAAGGAATTGAGATGAAGAAAAGATCGCATATCGATGCTACCATTTCCCTTTCACT
>DAIUKI010000163.1:0-6446 GCA_036848255.1 Bacteroidales bacterium
TGTGTGCCTCTCTCATTACATCAAGCCATTCACGGGTAGTGGCTTTAGCCGGTGAGACTATCTGTCTGACCCTGTCAGAAAGGATTTCGGCACCGGCACCCGGGAGACTGTCAAGTCCGGCATCAGCAAGTCTTCTGAGAACTTCGGAGTATGGCAGATTCTCTTTTTTTGAAAGATAAACAACCTCAGGCGGACCAAGCGCATGAAGCTTTATTGCCGGATACAATTCCTTGAGATTCCTGAAAAGGGTGGTATAGTATTCAATTCCGAGATCAGGATTCATACCTCCCTGGAGAAGAATCTGATCCCCTCCGAGAGATATGAGCTCATTTATCTTTTTTATATACTCTTCGATGGATGTAACATATGCATCAGGAGAATCCTTTTTACGGCAGAAATTACAGAATTTGCAATGCGAAAAGCAGACATTGGTTATGTTCACATTCCTGTCGATCATCCAGCCGGCATTCTTGCCCGGAACATGGATCTGCCTCAGCCTGTCGCCGATGAACATAAGATCTTCGGAAGGAGCCTCATGATATAGTGCAGTCCCCTCCTCCGCGGTAAGAGGTACCAGATCGAGGGCTTTTTTATATAGGGTTTTTAACTGCATACTGTTTAATGAGGAACATAAATTTTAACCCACCCCCAGCCCCTCCAGGGAGGGGAGCCTTAAGAATGGTCTTTCCAAATCCGCGCCAGCGTAACATAACATTATGACCGGCACAAAGGTAACTCATTAGAACTTAAACAATCAATAAATTAATTAACTTTACTTCCTTAAAAATTTCAGATCCGGTCTATGAAATCCGAACTACATAAAATAACACAGATATCTCCCGAACAGTCTGTTGTGTGCATCATCGGAAAGGATGAAATTCCTGAATGGCTGAAGCTCACCAAATCGGAAAAGGAATATGCCTTAAAGCAGGTGCTTGCAAATGAGGAGTATGCAATCATCAACTCATACTATAAAATCACCTATATCATCACGATCAATGAGGCGCTTCCGGAATTCAGGATAAAGGAGGAGCTTAGAAAGAGTGCATCAAATCTTAAGAAAATAATAAAATCGAATAATCACACTGAGCTTGTAATTGCCTCATATCAGACCTTTAAGGGAGCTGCCGAGGCTTTTGCGGAAGGATTGCTGCTCAGCTTTTATTCTTTCGGCAAGTACAAGACGAAAAAGGATAAAGGAGACAAAAAGAATTACCCGTCAAAGCTCCTTCTGTACCAGGGACCTGATGATGATGAAATTAAATGGCTGACCGATCTTACCGATTCGGTTTATCTCATTCGTGACCTTATCAATGAACCTGTTAACCATCTGAATGCACCGGGACTGGCGGAAGAGATAAAGAAGATCGGCAATAAAGCCGGGTTCAGTGTTGAGGTGCTGAACAAGGGAAAGATCGAGGCGCTTAAGATGGGCGGACTGCTGGCAGTTAACAGGGGAAGCGTTGATCCTCCGGTTTTCTGCATACTGGAGTGGAAACCTGAAAAGGCTCTTAATAAGAGTCCTCTTGTTCTTGTCGGCAAAGGGATCGTATATGACACCGGAGGACTGAATATCAAGACGGGTGATTACATGGACAATATGAAAGGAGATATGGCCGGTGCAGCAGCAGTCACTGGAGTGATGTACATGGTTGCCAGGACCGGGATCCCGCTTCATGTAATCGGCCTCATCCCTTCTACTGATAACCGGCCGGGTGGAAACGCCTATACTCAGGGCGATATCATAACAATGTACAACAAGATGACCGTTGAGGTTGGCAATACCGATGCCGAGGGAAGGATGATACTAGCTGATGCCATCAGCTATGCATCGAAATTCAGACCGGAGCTGATAATTGATATTGCAACCCTCACAGGTTCTGCTGCCATGACCTTCAGCGCCCAGGCAATAGCAGTAATGGGCAACGCCGGCCGTAAATATTTCAAGCTTATGGAGGAGTGCGGCAACGAGGTATATGAAAGGACAGCCGAGTTACCCTTCTGGGAAGAGTATGGGGAACTGATAAAATCTGATATAGCTGATATTAAGAATGTTGGAGGAAGGGAAGCAGGTGCGATCACTGCAGGTAAATTTCTTGAGAATTTTGCGGAATATCCTCTCATACACATGGATATAGCCGGACCGGGTTCGCTGAAAAAGGATGATTATTACAGACTCAAGGACGGACCCGGATCAGGTGTCAGACTGCTTTCGACATTTCTGAAAAGATATGCGGAAGATCTAAGAGCTAAGAAATGAAATCATTATGGAGAAGAAAACAGTAATAGCAGGAATTTCGCAGGGAGATATCAATGGAATCGGATATGAGGTCATCATAAAGGCTCTCATGGAGAGTGAGATCAACGATATTTGTGTTCCGGTGGTTTACGGATCGCCTAAGGTGGCTGCATATCATCGTAAGGCATTGAATATTAATAATTTCAATTTCAATAATATACGTTCGGCTGATGAAGCCAATCCCAGGAAGGCTAACCTGATAAATTGTCTGGATGACAACATCAGGGTTGAGCTCGGAAAATCGACGGCCCAGGGAGGTGAAGCTGCCTATACCTGTCTTGAAAAAGCTGTTACCGATCTTAAGAATGGTAAAATCGACGTGCTCGTAACAGCTCCGATCGACAAGAAGAACATACAGTCGGACAAATTCCAGTTCAACGGTCATACCGAATATCTTAAATCGCGGGCCGGTGCCGACGATGTTCTGATGTTCATGATAAGCGAAAGCGTAAAGATAGGAGTTGCAACCGGGCATGTCCCCCTCAGGGAGGTTCCTGATCTGATAACTATTGATCTTCTGCTTAAGAAATTCAGGCTGATGAACCAGTCGCTGACAATTGACTTCGGGATACGCAGACCCAGGATCGCGGTTCTTGGACTTAATCCGCACGCAGGGGACAATTCCCTTCTTGGGAATGAGGAGGCTGATGTAATAACACCGGCAATAGAGCAGGCCCTCAGGGAGAACATGCTTATTTTCGGACCATTCCCGGCCGATGGCTTTTTTGGGGCTGGATCTTTTACAAAATTTGACGGGATCCTTGCCATGTATCACGATCAGGGTCTGGCTCCCTTTAAGGCATTGTCGTTTGATACGGGAGTGAATTTTACAGCCGGACTGCCTTTCATCAGGACCTCCCCGGTTCATGGAACTGCTTTCCAGATTGCAGGAAAGGGAGAAGCCTCGGAAAACTCATTCCGCCAGGCATTATACCTTGCATGCGATATATTCAGGAATCGTCAGATGCATGCTGAGATCACGCGCAATCCGCTCAGGCACCAGGAAATTGAGATCCATACTGACCGAGTTGACGAGCTCCCTCCTGAAATTCCAAATTCCGAACAGCAAATATGATAGATTATATAAAAGGGAAGCTGACCCAACTGACCCCGGCATTCATAGTTCTTGAAAATGGAGGTATTGGCTATTTCATAAGCATATCTCTTTCCACTTTTACAAAGCTTGAAGGTAAAACAGAGTGCAGGATCCTCATTCATGAAGTGATCAGGGAAGACACCCATCAGCTTTTTGGATTTGCAGACAAGGAAGAGCGCGATATTTTCAGGCACCTGATATCTGTTTCAGGCGTTGGTGCAGGCACTGCCAGGATGATGCTTTCTTCACTCACTTTCGATGAAATTGAGAAGGCAATCATCGGGTCAGATGTAAATACTTTAAAGAGTATTAAGGGGATAGGTTTAAAGAGCGCTCAAAGAATAATAGTTGACCTAAAAGACAAGCTGGGAAAACAATCCGGAACCGGCGAAATATTTGCATTTGCAGACAATACTAAGCGTGAAGAGGCGTTATCAGCTTTAGTGATGCTTGGGTTTGGTAAAAGTGCTGTTTTAAAAGTTCTTGACGGGATAATCAGGGAAGAGAAAAACCTGACTGTTGAGGATCTTATTAAGAGAGCCCTTAAAAGCCTGTAAATAAGAAATATTTCATTTGGGATCAGGGATATCATATAAGAATCTGCTGAAATTTTCATATTTTGTATTATTCGCTTCGCTCATCCTTATTTCAGCAAAAGCAAATAGTCAGATCCCCGTCCCGGCACCTGCAGCCGATACGATAAGAAAATCCCCTCTTAAGCTTACCGACGTTTCAGGAAATCCATGGGAATTGCCCCGGAAGGCTCCGTTGTTTCTGAATAATCCTTCAAACATCACATCCAATGTCATTTACAATCCCGAAAAAAATGAATATGTACTATATCAGAAAGTAGGGGCCTTTGATTACCGCACACCGGTCCACATGTCTCCCGAAGAATTTCGTAAATACCAGTTCAACAAAGAGATGCGCGACTACTGGCAATCGAGGATATCAGGTGAAACGTCAGGCTTCAAATCGAACCTGATTCCTCAGATAGAGATCGGAGGGGAAACTTTTGACAAGGTATTCGGCAGCAACGTCATAAATATTATACCGCAGGGATCGGCCGAACTGGTTTTTGGTATCAACATCTCACGAACGGAAAATCCTACTCTCTCGGAAAAGCTGCGGACCATTCCGACCTTCGACTTCAAGGAAAAGATCCAGATGAATGTGACCGGGACCATCGGCGACAAGATGCAGCTCGGTGTGAATTATAACACCGATGCAATGTTCGATTTTGAGAACCGGACCAAGCTTCAGTATTCAGGAAAAGAAGACGAGATCATCAGGAAGATTGAAGTCGGGGATGTAACCCTTCCCCTGCCCGGAACCCTTATCACGGGAAGCTACAGCCTGTTCGGACTGAAGACTGAATTGCAGTTCGGAAAACTGGGCGTTACAACTGTTTTATCGCAGCAAAAAGGAGAGACATCCACCATCGAGGTCAAGGGAGGAGCCCAGATAAGCGAATTTGAGGTCTATGCCGATGATTATGAGGCGAACCGTCACTTCTTTCTTTCACACCATTTCAGGGATATTTACAATGATGCTCTGAAAAACCTTCCTGCAGTTAGTACCGGACTGAATATTTCCCGGATTGAGGTCTGGATAACAAACAAGACAAGCAGCTATGACGAGACGAGGAACATAGTTGCATTTGCCGACCTGGCTGAGAACAGCTCTCATATCTATAACAATGTCCCTGCTTTCCAGGCATCCCCGGGAGCAGTCAGATTCCCTGATAATTCGGCAAACCAATTGTATGAACAGCTGCAGACATCATATACATCTCTGAGGGATGTCGACCAGGTCACAACTGCGTTCTCTTCGCTTTATCCCGGATTCCAGATCGGGCGTGATTTTGAGAAAATTGAAAATGCAAGGAAGCTGAACGACCGCGAGTACACCCTGAACAACATGCTGGGATACATTTCACTTAACTCGGCCCTTAACACCGATGAAGTCCTCTCTGTTGCTTATGAATATACGCTGAACGGACAGGTTTACAAGGTGGGAGAATTCTCCACCGACGGTATAACGGCTCCCCAGACGCTGATCCTTAAGCTTCTTAAAGGAACCACTCTGAGCCCGAAATACCCGACATGGAACCTGATGATGAAAAACATTTATTCGCTGGGTTCCGGAAGACTGGAGAGCGGCGATTTTCAGCTTAACATCCTGTATGAAGACGACAAAACCGGAAATTCAATCAATTATCTTCCCGAAGGAAGGATAGCAAATAAGATACTACTGCAGGTACTTGGACTTGATAATCTCAATTCACAGCAGGATCATATGCCTGACGGGTTTTTTGACTTTATTGACGGGATAACTATTAATGTCAGCAGGGGAAAGATAATTTTTCCTGTGACCGAGCCATTCGGCAGTTATCTGAAGAGCAAGATTGGTGATCCTCAGATAGCTGAAAAATACGTGTTCCAGGAACTTTATGATTCAACCCAGACCATTGCCAGGCAGATGGCTGAGAAGAACAAGTTCAAGATGACCGGCCAGTACACTTCCGAATCCGGTTCCGAGATAAGGCTTAACGCTACAAATATTCCGCCAGGATCAATTATTGTTACTGCTGGAGGAGTGACCCTGACTGAAAACACCGATTATACAGTTGATTATAATATGGGTGTTGTAACAATAATAAATTCAGCTCTTATTGAATCGCAGACGCCAATCCAGGTTTCCCTTGAGAGCAACCAGTTTTTCGGATTCCAGACGAAAACCCTGGTCGGGACCCATCTCGATTACCGGTTCTCCGATAATTTCAATATCGGAGGCACCATTCTGCATCTGAATGAAAGACCATATACCCAGAAAGTAAATTTCGGTGAAGAACCGATATCGAATACTATCTGGGGACTTAATACATCTTACAGGGGAGAGTCACAGCTTCTCACAAGGCTTCTTGACAAGATCCCCCTTCTTGAAACAAAGACCCCCTCAAGCATCTCGTTCAATGGGGAATTTGCAGAGCTGATCCCTGGCCATTCACGCGCAATTTCAAATGCAGGCAACTCCTATATTGACGATTTT
>DAIUKI010000164.1:0-6438 GCA_036848255.1 Bacteroidales bacterium
TCATTATTTGTTTTAATCCCGCTTCTTACGATAACCGGAATAGTGCTGACAAAGGATATCCGGCAGGTGAAAATCGTTGCTAGCATTGGAATGGGAATACAATTCCTGGTGTCAGCCCTTCTCGTTTTTCTTTATGTCTCAGCCCGACATGCCGGTAATACGGCTGAAATGCTGTTTATTAAGGATGTCGTCTGGTTTGAGAGCCTGAATATTCATTATGCTGTCGGAGTGGATGGCATTTCAGTCGCAATGATAGGACTCACATCAGTAGTTGTTTTTGCGGGGATATTTGCCTCCTGGGAAATGGATTTTCTTACAAAAGAATTCTTTATATCGCTGATACTGCTTGCAACAGGTGTTTTTGGTTTCTTTATCTCTATCGACCTGTTTACAATGTTCCTTTTTTATGAGCTTGCAGTCATCCCGATGTACCTTCTGATAGGTATCTGGGGAAGCGGACCGAAGGAGTATTCTGCAATGAAACTCACTCTGATGCTGATGGGAGCTTCCGCCCTGCTGCTTGTCGGGATTCTGGGGATTCATTTTAACTCGGCACCTGACGGCGGTCAGACATCCTTTAATATTCTCGAGATTTCAAAAATCTCAATCCCTATACAGGCCCAATATATATTTTTCCCGCTGACATTCGTAGGTTTTGGTGTGCTTGGTGCATTATTCCCGTTTCATACATGGTCGCCCGATGGTCATTCATCAGCTCCGACTGCCGTTTCAATGCTTCATGCAGGGGTACTTATGAAGCTGGGGGGTTATGGGTGTTTCAGAGTTGCAATTTTTTTAATGCCCGAAGCTGCCCATGAGCTCTCCTGGATATTCATCATTCTGACAACGATAAGTGTTGTTTATGGTGCATTCAGCGCTATAGTCCAGAAAGATCTTAAGTACATCAATGCTTATTCTTCTGTAAGTCATTGCGGACTGGTACTTTTTGCAATCCTGATGATGAACAAGACGGCAATGAACGGGGCAATAATCCAGATGATCTCTCATGGACTTATGACAGCCTTATTCTTTGCCCTTATCGGAATGATATACGGCCGAACTCATACAAGGCTGATCAATGAGATGGGCGGACTGATGAAAGTTATACCTTTCCTGTCAGTCTGTTATGTAATTGCCGGACTGGCTTCACTGGGACTTCCGGGCTTCAGTGGATTTGTTGCTGAAATGACAATTTTTGTCGGGGCATTTCAGCATCCGGAGCTGTTTTACAGGATTATGACCATTATTGCGGTTACTTCAATTGTTATAACAGCCGTATATATTCTAAGAGTAATCGCAATACTTCTGCTGGGTCCGGTTACAAATGATCATTACGAACATCTTACCGATGCCATGTGGTATGAGAAAGTATCTACAGTGACTCTTATAACCTTTATTGTATTTATCGGAATGGCTCCTTTCCTGCTTTCTTCAATGATCGGAGTCAGCCTGCAGCCAATAATAAGTAAAATACTTGCGTTGAATCCGTTTTAAGACCCTTCTAATGGCAAAGACAAAGAATGAATTACAAACAATTATATCGTACAAAACAATAATATGAGTCTGGAAAACTTTGCATTAATGCGGCATGAACTGCTCTTGACTGTTGCGGCGTTGCTGATCCTGACAGCTGAAATTTTCGCGGGTTCTCAAAGCAGGAAATCTGTCAGTTTGTTTTCAATAGCACTGTTTGCGGTAATCACGATTGCCGGATTCCTGCCATCACCGGAAGGTACACTCTTCGGGGGAATGTATGAGGTGAACAATACCAGGCTGGTAATGAAAAACATCCTTAATATCGGAGCTTTGCTCGTATTAATACAATCGGTTACCTGGCTCAATAAAGCTGAAAATCAGGATAAAGTAAGTGAGTATTTTATACTTGTTATTTCGACACTTGCCGGAATGGATTTCATGATATCGGCAGGTCATTTTCTTATGTTCTATCTTGGCCTTGAACTGGCAACAATACCAATAGCTGCACTTGCTGCCTACGACAGGTACAACAACAAATCAGCCGAAGCCGGTATCAAGCTTATTCTTATCTCTTCTCTTTCTTCAGGAGTACTTCTGTATGGGCTGGCAATGATTTACGGTACAACAGGAACACTCTATTTCAATGAAGTTTCACAGCTGTTTGAGAGCAAAAGCCTTCAGATACTCGGATTTATATTCTTCTTTGCCGGTATGGCATTCAAAATATCAATTGTACCGTTCCATCTCTGGACTGCAGACGTTTATGAAGGTGCACCGGTTAATATAACATCATATCTGTCAGTTATTTCAAAGGGTGCAGCAATATTTATTTTTATTATCATTCTGTTTACTGTATTCCCCGTCATTATCGTGACCTGGCAAAAAATAATATATATTTCTGCTGTTCTTACAATGACTGTCGGTAACCTGTTTGCTATACGACAGCAGAATCTTAAAAGGTTTCTCGCATTCTCATCTATTTCTCAGGCAGGATACATCCTGCTTGGGTTGATCGGAGGCAATCAACTGGGAATGGCATCGGTGATATATTATATTCTTGTTTATATTTTCTCAAACCTTGCGGTATTTGGCGTTGTTGCAGCAATATCAAATGCCGGTGGGAAAGAAAATATTGATGAGTATAACGGACTGTACAAGACTAATCCAGGGTTAAGCCTTATTATGCTTCTGGGGCTTTTCTCCCTTGCCGGAATTCCGCCCTTTGCCGGATTCTTCGGCAAGTTTTTCCTTTTTGCAGCTGCTGCCGAGAAAGGTTTCTACCTTCTCGTAACAATTGCCTTATTAAATACAATAATATCATTGTACTATTATCTCCTGGTAGTGAAGGCAATGTTTATTAACAAAAGTGATAATCCGATCGAAAAATTCAGGAGCGATTTCCCCACACGTCTGGCACTCGGGATTTGTATCGCAGGTATAGTGATAACAGGCTTTGCAAGTATTATCTTTGAGGTTATTAAAAATATGAGTTTCGGAATTTAGGGTTAACAAGCAACTGGCACCAGGCAACCAGCACCTTAAGTTTAAAACTAACATGCTAATAGTAACCCTGAATGATAAATATTCCTGCAACAGATAAAAAAAGGGTAGTAATTGTTGGTTGCGGCTTTGGCGGACTGACCCTGGCAAAGAAGTTACGGGGCTCTCCATATCAGGTTGTAATTGTCGATAAACATAATTACCATCAGTTTCAGCCTCTGTTCTACCAGATTGCATCAGCCGGTCTGGATGCAGATTCAATAACTTTCCCGATACGCAAAGTATTTCAGAAGTACAATGATTTCTATATCCGCAAGGCGGAAGTACAGGAGGTTAATGTATCAGATAATCAGCTGATAACTTCAATCGGTAATTTAAATTACGATTACCTTGTGGTTGCGCATGGAGCAACAAACTCCTTTTTTGGATCCGATAAAATGCAGAAATATTCCAAAGGAATGAAATCCATTGCTGAAGCTCTCGATTTAAGGAACACCATTCTGTTGAATTTTGAGAATGCTGTTGCGACAATGGATAAAGCTGAGCAGGAGAGGTTGCTGAATATTGTGATAATAGGTGGAGGACCATCGGGAGTTGAAATTGCAGGGGCCCTCGCTGAAATGAACAAGTTCGTAATTCATAAAGACTATCCTGAACTGAAAGACAAAACAGTGAATATCCATCTGATTGAAGGAACTGACCGGCTGCTCAATGCAATGTCGCCTGAATCATCAGAAAAAGCCAGACAATTTCTTAAGAAGTTTGGGGTGAGGATTTTAACTGGTACATTAGCCGTGGATTGTGATAATGAAAGTGTTACAACAAGCACCGGTGAAAAAATCAAAACCGGACTAATTCTCTGGACTGCAGGCATTGCAGGAAACAGGATAAAAGGTTTTTCTCAGGAAAAATATGGCAGAGGCGGCCGCCTGAATGTCGACCGGTTCAACAGGATAACAGGATATGAGAATATATTCGCAATCGGTGACATTTCACTAATGACAGAAGAAAAATATCCTTCAGGTCATCCTCAGGTTGCACAGGTTGCCATACAACAGGCTAAAATATTATCTGAGAATCTGAAGTATATATCAGGGAATAAACCCCTGAGAGAATTCTCATATAAGGATCTTGGAACAATGGCGACAGTTGGGAAAAACCTGGCAGTTGTTGAGCTTCCATATGCACATTTTCAGGGTGTTTTTGCATGGTTTGTCTGGATGTTTATTCACCTTATGAGCATAATTGGTGTCAGGAATAAATTTATGATATTCATCAACTGGGCCTGGAGATATTTTACTTACAATCAGTCTCTCAGACTGATACTCAGGCCTAAAGGTTGTGCCTGAATTTAATGTTTAAGGAGCTCCATTATTTTTGAAACCAGTGAAAGGCGTATTCCAAATCCTCCAATGAATTTTATATAGGATGCCCTGGAACTTTTTTCCTGTCCGTGTAACTGTTTTGGGAGATTGGGGAGAACCAGTAGTACGATCAGAAGAAGTGCATTTTTTAATTAACAAAGATTCAGTATTTTTGTTTAATCTTTATAATACCATGAAAACATGAGAAATGTAATTATTTTAACTGGAATGCTTTTGTTGGCTTCATGTGCATCTACAGAAAAATTTCCTGTTTCGACTGTTGCACCGGCAGCTGATATAACTGCCGTAAAGAAATTAGACAAGAACAAAAATTATGCAATTGATGTGACTGCAAAGAATCTGGCCAGTGTTGACAGAATAGATCCATTGAAAAAAACTTATGTGGTATGGATAGTGACAAAAAATGAAGGTGTTAAAAATATTGGGCAGCTAAGCGTCAAAAATGCAAAAACTTCATCATTAAAGTCGCTTACTGCCTTTGATTTTAGTGAAGTCTTCATAACGGCCGAAGAGCAGGGAGATATCACATATCCTACTGGTACGGAGGTCTCACGTGTCTTTATGAAAAAGTAATTCCGCTTTGATCCCTTTTACAATGCTCCATCGGTGCATAAAAGGATCAATCCGTTTATCCACCCTGCACCTGAACTGATCTCATTCTGATTCACCCTTATTGGTAGCGACCCCTTTCCGGTAAGCCGGGAGATCCTCTTACCATGGTATTTCCTTGAACGGCATAATCACAACGTTAATGAGAAGGATTTTAATAATAAAGACGACTAAATGAGAATAATACTTGGTATTTTTGCTTTTATGACAGTAGTACTGATAGCTGTCATTATATTGATCGGTGAATGGATTAAAAGACGAAAATCCCCTAAATAGAGGGTATTGACCGGATGAGACTTACCAAGCTTTACAAAGAGTTTTTTAACAGCGAAAAGGCCGGAGGATTGCTCTTAATAATAATGACAATCCTGTCACTCTTCATTGCAAACTCACCCTGGCAACATAATTATAATGATTTCTGGAATCTTGAATTCGGCGGACACAGTATCGTGCATTGGATTAATGATGGTCTGATGACCTTTTTTTTCTTACTGATCGGACTGGAACTGGAACGGGAGATATATCTGGGGGAACTTTCAAGTTTTAAAAACGCTTCTTTACCAATATTTGGAGCAATTGGTGGTATGGTAGTTCCAGCCGGAATATATTTGTTATTAAATTTCGGCACAAGCTTTCAATCAGGTGCTGGCATTCCTATGGCAACTGACATTGCTTTCGCTTTAGGAATTTTATCACTTTTAGGGAACCGCGTACCTGCTTCATTGAAGATATTCTTAACAGCATTGGCAGTAATTGACGATTTAGGTGCAATATTAGTTATTGCAGTTTTCTATACAAAAACCTTATATTTCACAAATATTATAATCGCTGTATTAATTTTTGGTTTTCTTTTATTAATCAACAGGCTAAAAGTAAATAGCCTGATCCCATATTTATTTGGTGGTGCCCTGATGTGGTATTTTATGTCAATTTCGGGAATTCATCCGACAATAACTGGATTACTGATCGCTTTCACTATACCATTCAGAGACGGAAGCGAAAATTCGCCATCCTATATCTTACAGCATTTTTTACATAAGCCGGTTGCCTTCATAATTCTGCCGTTATTTGCCCTGGCTAATACCTGCATTACGATTGATGATAGCCTGATTCAGGGTTTAAGTCAGAACTATAGTCTGGGAATCATAGGTGGACTGGTGATCGGGAAGCCGCTGGGAATCCTGCTCTTTACTTTACTCGGAACAAGCATCGGACTATGTGCATTACCTTCCGATCTTAATTGGAAGAAAATTATTGGGGCAGGATTCCTTGGCGGAATCGGATTTACAATGTCAATATTTATAGGAATCCTTGCATTTGATATTCCTTTGGTGATCAATACCTCAAAAATTGCAGTATTTATCAGTTCATTTGTTGCCGGGATTATTGGTTTTATTTTATTAAAACTGACACTTAAAACTCCCGTTGCTGATTAACAGATTTGATTTTTCCATGACAATCATTTTAT
>DAIUKI010000165.1:0-6412 GCA_036848255.1 Bacteroidales bacterium
CTTGCCTGGGTTTTTTATTGTAATTTTGGGCAAACGACCAATAATGAGGATTGATATTCTTACTGTTTTACCGGAATTGCTTGAGAGTCCACTTAACTATTCCATTGTAAAAAGAGCCAGGGACAAAGGTCTGGTTGAAATAAACATTATCAACCTTCACGATTTTGCTGACGACAAATATAAAAGCGTTGACGATTATGCTTTTGGCGGAGGGGCAGGGATGGTAATGATGATCGGACCGGTTTTCAGGGCAATTGAAAGGCTTAAAGGTGAAAGAGATTATGACGAGATAATCTATACCTCGCCTGATGGTGAAAAACTTACTCAGAAGATAGCTAATATGCTATCGCTGAAGAATAATATCATGATCCTTTGCGGTCATTACAAGGGCATAGACCAGAGGATCAGGGATCATCTGATTACACGCGAAATATCGATAGGCGATTATGTTCTTTCGGGGGGAGAGATCCCTGCAGCTGTAATAACTGACGCTATAGTAAGGCTTCTTCCGGGCGCCATGTCGGATGAGCAGTCGGCCCTTTCCGACTCTTTCCAGGATGATCTGCTTGCACCCCCGGTTTATACAAGACCGGCGGAATTCATGGGATGGAAAGTACCTGATGTACTCCTTTCTGGTCATGCCGCCGAGATTGAAAAATGGAGGTATGAACAATCGGAAGTGAGAACACGGAAATTAAGACCGCATCTCCTGGATGATGATATATAGCAAAGAAGTCGCATGCGACCTCCCAGCATTTTGAAATGACAAAAAGCTTTCGTAAAATTGTATCTTATTTTTAAAAATCCATAACTAATTAAATATCAACAACATGATCGCACAGGATTATATTAATCGTGAAGAGAGATTTGGAGCACATAATTACCATCCACTGCCGGTGGTGCTTGAGAGAGGTGAGGGTCCTTTTGTCTGGGATGTGGAAGGAAAAAGGTACTATGACTTCCTATCGGCATATTCAGCTGTTAATCAAGGGCATTGCCATCCGAAAATTGTAAAGGCTCTGACTGATCAGGCGCAAAAGCTTACGCTCACCTCCCGGGCATTCTACAATTCTGTGCTGGGAGAATATGAAGAATATGTTACAAAGTATTTCGGTTACGATAAGGTCCTTCCTATGAATTCAGGCGCTGAAGGTGATGAAACTGCCCTTAAGCTTTGTCGCAAATGGGCTTACAAGAAGAAAGGGGTTAAAGAAGACAATGCAAAAATAATCTGTTGCGAAGGCAACTTCCATGGAAGAACCATCACAATAATCTCAATGTCTACCGATCCGGATGCAAGAAACCATTACGGACCCTTCACCCCTGGATTTATCATTATTCCCTACAATGATCTTGATGCGCTTGAGAATGCACTGAAGGACCCCGATGTTGCCGGATTCCTTGTTGAACCTATCCAGGGTGAAGCAGGGGTATTTGTCCCGGATGAGGGATATCTAAAAAAATCGTATGACCTCTGCAAAAAAAATAATGTCCTGTTTATTGCTGATGAAGTCCAGACAGGGATCGCCCGTACCGGAAAGCTTCTGGCATGCGATCATGAGGGGGTGCATCCCGATATTCTGATCCTTGGCAAAGCACTTTCAGGAGGTATTATGCCAATTTCCGCAGTGCTGGCAGATGATGAAATAATGCTTACAATCATGCCTGGCGAACATGGCTCGACCTTTGGGGGGAATCCGTTGGCCGCAAAAGTTGCAATTGCTGCACTGGAAGTAATTAAAAATGAGAAGCTTGCTGAGAATTCTGACCGCCTGGGGAAAATTTTCCGTGATGAAATGAAAAGCATCAAATCAGACATGATCGAACTTGTAAGGGGAAAGGGATTGCTGAATGCCGTAGTTATAAGGCCAAAAAATGGAAAAACAGCATGGGATGTATGCCTGGCAATGAAGGACGCCGGATTAATTGCAAAACCGACCCATGAGCATATTATACGTTTTGCTCCACCTCTCGTTATAACCGGGTCACAGCTGATGGAAGCGATCGGAATCATTAAAAAAGCTTTTAAACTTTTTGAATAAAAGGTTGTTACTGATATGTTATGTTTATATTTTCATTTATGATTATTCTAAAGAAGATCATCCCTGTTGCTTTTCTTTATCTGATCGCTGCATATTCCTGTAACACCTCTGTTACCAGGGAGATAGAGACCGGAGAACTTCAGGATCATATAAAGTTCCTTTCATCCGATTCATTGAAAGGAAGGCAGACAGGAACACAAGGGGACAGCCTGGCAGCTTATTATATAAAGTTCCAGCTTTCCCAGGCAGGACTTAAGCCTCTTTCGGGCGATGGTTTCCAGAGGTACTCTATTGCGGACAAGGTGATAGCCGGAGAAAAGAATTTCCTGACAATTGATGATCATAAATTTGATGCCTCGTCCGGCTTGTTGCCATTTTCGTTCAGTGGAAACGCCGAAGCGGAAGCTGAAGTTATTTTTGCCGGATATGGATTCAGCATTAATAACGACACAATTAAATGGAATGATTATGAGAACACCGATGTAAAAGGCAAATGGGTTCTTTTGCTAAGGGGCGATCCGGAACCCAATAAGTCTGTGAGCGGGTTCATCCCTTTCAGCAGCGACAGGGATAAAGCCATGCTTGCAAAGGATATGGGCGCTTCAGGCGTACTTATGGTTTCAGGTCCTTTAATTGACAAGGAAGATAGTTTTGACGCATTATCTTCCGATGCTTTTTCAGTTGAGATACCTGTATTAAGAATAAAAAGAAACATTGCTGACACGATCCTTGAAAAAACAAATACAACCGTTGCGAATCTCGAAAAGGAAATCAACACAACCAAAAAAACATCAGGTTTTGCAACCGGAGCTGTTGTTCATGCCGGATCCGAGGTCATTGTCACCAGGTCAGAAACCCGGAATGTAATAATGCTGCTGCCAGGGGAAGATGAACTGCTCAGGGATGAGTATGTAATCATCGGAGGACACTTAGATCATCTGGGAATGGGCGGATCATCGAGCAGGGCTGGCGATACCATTGCAGTTCACCACGGAGCTGATGACAATGCCTCTGGTATTGCCGGAATGATAGAACTTGCCGAGAGGTTTGCCCTCACTGAGGGTAGTCATAAAAGGAGCCTCATATTTGCAGCTTTCTCGGGTGAAGAGCTGGGATTGCTCGGTTCTAAATACTTCATTGAAAATCCACCGGTCGATCTTTCCAAAGTAAATGCAATGATGAATCTCGATATGGTTGGCAGATTGAGGGATTCAAGCTCTTTCCAGATCGGAGGGGCAGGTACAGCTGAAGGTTTGAAGGATATTGTACGATCAGAGATCGATACAACCAGGATAATCCTGTCAATTTCCGACGAGGGCTCAGGACCATCGGATCATTCATCATTTTATGGAAAAGATATTCCAGTGCTGTTCTTCTCAACGGGGGCACACCTCGATTACCATACACCTTCAGATACCTGGGATAAAATAAATTATCCGGGAATGGTAACTGTTTCGGACATTATATATGATGTCGCCGAAAATCTTGCCAATGAGACAGAGAGGCTTAAATTTAAAGAGGCAGGTCCAAAAGCCGGGACCGGAAGGGCAATGAGAAGGCAGGGTGTTACATTGGGCATAATGCCCGATTTTGCAGGAAATATCAAAAATGGTCTTCGTGCCGATCTTGTAACTCCCGGCAAACCTGCCGCACTCGGAGGAATGAAAAAAGGCGATATTATAACTGCCATTAACGGAAAAGCAATCAATAACATACAGGATTATATGTTCCGTATGGGACAGCTGAAGCAAGGGGTAACTATCAGCGTGGAGGTCCTAAGGAATGGAAAAAAGGAAGTCCTTCTGATACAATTATAAAAGTTGATCGTCTAATACATAAAAACAGATTCAATGAAAAAATCAATTCTTTGGTTCCTTGCTATTGTTATAACCCTTGCTGCAGCATATTACCAGAGAAAGACCGGCCCCACCTACCCGAAGTCAGTTAATGTAACTGTAAATGACTCAGTATATGAATTGAAGCTTGTCCGGAGCCTCGGACTTGATGAACGACCCGAAGTGAAGCTCAGGATCGCCGATACATCATTAAGAGCCCGACTATTCTACAAGAGGTTCAAGACCACCGACGAATACAGTGTAAGTGAATTCAGGTACAATGTATATCCTGTCAATTCCCCTTTGATGAACAAGGTGTTCAAGATTACTGAAGAAAGGGGTTACTTTGCGGAGATTCCTCAGCAACCGCCTGCCGGGAAGTTGCAGTATTACATAGAGCTGACCGATTCGAAGGGAACAACAACGCTTTTAAAAGATACACCCCTGATTATCCGCTTTAAAGGAGCAGTTCCATCATTTATCCTTACACCTCATATATTATTTATGTTCCTGGCAATGCTGTTTTCCACCCTTGCCGGACTTATGGCGCTCACAAAACATCCGCTATTCAGGAAGTACACAGTTTGGACGCTCATCACGCTCATCGCCGGAGGCATGATACTGGGACCCATAATGCAGAAATATGCTTTTGGCGAATTCTGGACCGGAATTCCCTTCGGCTGGGACCTTACCGATAACAAAACTCTTATAGCCCTGCTCTTCTGGATACTTGCGGTGGTTATGAACCGGAAAAAGGAGAGACCGCTGTACACAATTATTGCAGCTGCAGTATTGCTGGTAATCTTCTCAATACCACACAGCGTGTTTGGTTCAGAGCTCGATTATTCGTCAGGGAAGGTCACCCAGGGATTAATAATGATATTTTTTCATAAGATTTCAAAAAATTCTTAAATTGAGTGCAGCATTTAGTATATGACCCCGTCTTTTGATTGAAAAACATGAAAGACAGTGGGTGCAGCATCTCAGATAAGAACCAGCCTTTACTCAAAGATGGCAAATGTAGAAGCAGCATTCAGGAACATACACCAGGACCTTTTGGAAGGGTGTAAAACAGGCGACCAGAAAGCACAGTTTCAGATTTACAAGTTGTACTACAAAGCTATGTACAATACAAGTCTGAGAATTGTGAACGACTCGATGGAAGCTGAGGACGTAATGCAGGAATCGTTCCTGTCGGCCTTTGAAAAAATTGATACTTACTCAGGAACAGTGAGTTTCGGTGCATGGCTTAAAAAAATAGTGATAAACCGTTCACTTGATACCCTGAGCAGGAAGAAAGCGATCTTTGAAGATATTGATTTCCATGTAGGTATCAGGGACGATAGCCAGGATGACCTGCTTCGGAAAGAAGAAGTTGATGTCAGGGTGGAAGAGGTTAAGGAAGCAATAAACCGGCTTCCGGATGGTTACAGAATAATTCTTTCACTCTATCTTCTCGAAGGGTACGATCATGATGAAATTGCCGAGATCCTGCAAATATCAAGCAGTACATCCAGATCGCAGCTTTCAAGGGCCAAACAAAAACTTATTGCTGAACTCAGGAAGAAATGAAGAAAATTTAAGGAAATGAAAAATATAGAAGACATAGTAAAAAATTACAAGGAGTTCTTTGATGACGCAGAGCCATCAACCGGACACTTTGAAAGATTTACCAGGAAGCTGGAGATCATGTACGGAGAAAAAACAGTAAAAAGAAGTATTGTACCATACCTCCTGAAGGCAGCGGTCGTTACCCTGCTTGTCACTCTGTCGTCACTCTGGACATGGGATCATTTCATCAGATCCGACAGAAACAGGATGGCACTTGGCGATGTATCACCCCAATACAAAGAGGTAGAGAATTACTACGCCCACCAGGTAAATCTTATGGAAAGCGAGTTGTCGGATATTGACCTGAAAAGCAATCCTGAACAAAAACAGATCCTTCTTTCCGAAATGAGGAGTATGGATTCCGTATATGTTCAGCTGCAGAAGGAACTTAAAGCCAATCCCGATGATGAGAGGATAATCAATGCCATGATTGAACATTACCAGACCAAAGTCGAAGTAATGTCATATATAGTAAATCAATTGAAAACCGTAAGGAATGAAAACATAAACAACACTGAAGATGAAAAGACAAGTCTTTAAATCAGGGTTAGCCCTTGTACTTATAGTGTGCCTTGCTTCAGCAGGACTTATAGCACAGGAGGTTTCAAAGGAATTTCACAAGGACTGGACCGCCGGTGCCAGTACAACACTCGACATAAACAACAGGTACGGGAAGGTGGTGGTGGAAACATCTGACCAGAATAAGATAACTATCGATGTGAAGGTAACTGTTGAATACCCAAACAAGGAACGGGCTCAACGGCTCCTCGACTATATCGATGTGCAGTTCTCGGAAGATGGGGATTTGTTAAAGGCCAAAACCATAATAGACGAAAAATTCAATTTTTCAGGCTGGGGCGGTGGATCCAGGAGGTTCAGCATTGATTACAAGGTTAATATGCCTTCAAAAATCAATTTCACTCT
>DAIUKI010000166.1:0-6382 GCA_036848255.1 Bacteroidales bacterium
CCGGGGGTCGGAAATCTCCTCCCAGGTTTCAGCTCTGAAGGAGCTGAATATATGCGCATTGGTAACTTTCCAATACGAATTTTAATATTGAAATTATGTAAAAGATATTGGGGTCTTCTTAAGAAAAAACCACAAGATCAATATTGTAAAACAATAAGTATTATTGTGAACAGTTTTAGGCACCGATTGCAAATCGGCGCCAGCGATATAGTAAGATCACTTCAAATTAATGTTTTAAAAGTATATTTGAAAAAAATGGATAAAATGGACAAAATTCTTTGGAAACCCGGGACGATGATTTATCCTTTGCCGGCGGTGATGGTGAGCTGCGGAGCAACTCCTGAAGAATACAATATTCTTACTGTAGCGTGGACCGGGACGATCTGCACCGATCCTGCCATGTGCTATATTTCGGTCAGACCTTCGAGGCATTCATACGATATAATTAAAAGGAATGGCGAATATGTTATTAATATCACCACGAAAGCCCTTGCATTTGCAACCGACTGGTGCGGTGTAAAATCAGGAGCGGATCACAACAAGTTTGCTGAAATGGATCTGACTCCCGGTAAGGCTGAAATAGTTAAAGCCCCCCTGATAAGGGAATCGCCGGTAAATATTGAGTGTGTCGTAAAGGAAATAAAGGAGCTCGGATCGCATCACATGTTCATCTCAGAAGTGGTTGCAGTAAACGCAGACAAAAATCTATTTGACGAAAAAACTGGCGCTTTCAGGCTTTACGATGCGGAACCGATCTGTTATTCTCATGGCAAATATTATGAAACCGGAAAGCTTATTGGGAAGTTTGGGTTTTCTGTGAAAAAGAAAGGGTGAAAGGGTGAAAGGGAGTAAGGGAGAAGGGGTGAATAGGTGAAGGTGAATTATTATTTTTATCTGTTAATATTTTAACAATAATTGCGGAGAATCGGTGTTTATCAAATTAGTTAAACAGGGTAAACATTTACACTTTAGTAATTAACAACCTACCGGCTGCCCTGGCAATATTTTCTGGTCTGACATGAGTGAGAAGATTATTGAAACCCTGATGCAATTATTTGCACTGATCGCCAAGCCTCAGCGGAACGATGCTGAGAGAAGGGGCGTGGTGGAGGCATTTCTCAGTCATCATCTTAATCAGGATCTTGTAAATAAATACATCTCAGCATACAGTCAGGCATACAGCGAAGCACAGGAAAGGCTTGAAAAAAGCAGTCCTGAAAGACGTGAAGGCGCTATTGCAATAAGAATAACCAAGCTTTGCCACGACATAAATGAGGAGGGTCAGCTCGATCAGGAGCAAAGGATCGTTGTTGTCATCCAGGTACTTGAATTCTGTAAATCGGGAGGTGCAGAAGTAACCGGGCTGGAACGGGGATTTATAAACACACTGGCTTTAGGATTGAATATTTCAAAGGAAGAATATGAGATACTTGAAAAATTTGTTCTCAATCCGTTCACGGAAATACCTTCTTCACAAAACCTTCTTGTAATAACCGGGGATAAAACAGGTGTAGGCAAAAATGTAAAACATTCCTTCAGGGATCAGCTGAATGGACAAATCTGGATACTTTACGTTCCCTCAGTGAATATTTACTTTATGAGATACGCCCGTTCGGGTGAATTATCGATGAACAGGCAGCTGCTTCAGGAGAATAAGGTCTATCCGGTCAGCCAGGGTTCTTCAATAAAAGGGTATAACATATCCCCTATCTACCACTGGGATATTACGATGCAGTTCCTGAAGGAGGAATTCCAGTCGTCGAGGGTGATGTATGAAGTAAACAACCTGGAATACAGGTTTAAAAGCGGGGAGGTTGGAATTCATCACATGTCGTTCAAGGGTGAATCGGGCAGGATGATTGGAATAATGGGAGCCAGCGGAGCAGGAAAATCGACACTGCTAAGCGTTCTGAACGGCCTCAATCCCCCGTCTGACGGTGAGGTACTCATCAACGGAATCAGCATCCACAAGGAAAAAGAAAAAATAAAGGGACTTATCGGTTTTGTTTCACAGGATGACCTTTTGATAGAGGATCTCACTGTTTTTAACAACCTCTATTTCAATGCAAAGCTTTGTTTCGGGAATCTCACTGAAGAGGAGATCACCTCGAGGGTCGATAATGTTTTAAAAAACCTGGGGCTTTATGAGATCAGGAACATGAAGGTCGGGTCGCCCCTGAATAAGAAGATTAGCGGAGGACAGCGCAAACGACTTAATATTTCACTCGAACTTATTAGGGAGCCAGCCATTCTTTTCCTTGATGAACCAACTTCAGGGCTTTCCTCGAGGGATTCGGAAAACATCGTTGACCTCCTGAAAGAGCTGGCACGAAAAGGGAAGCTTCTGTTTGTCGTGATCCATCAGCCTTCATCCGATATATTCAAAATGTTCGACAAGCTTATTATTCTTGATACTGGGGGATACCTTATATATAATGGCAATCCGGTCGAATCGATCGAATATTTCAAGAAGAAGATTGGTCAGCCAAACTACAGTGAAAGTGAATGCTATATCTGCGGAAATGTAAATCCTGAACAGATCTTCAACATTGTGGAAACCAGGATTTTCACAGAAAGCGGAAAACCAACTGAGAACCGGAGGATCTCTCCTCCCGAATGGCGAAAACTATATGAAACCGATAAAAAAGAGGAAAAACTTGAAAAGGGAGGAACCCTGCCTGAGATAAACTTTAAAACCCCCGCGAAGTTAAAACAGTTCATTACTTATGCAAAAAGGGACGTGCTTTCAAAACTTGCTGATATTCAGTATCTTCTGATTACTCTATTTGAAGCTCCCCTGCTTGCTTTCTTCCTGGCATTCCTAATAAGGTATTTTGACGAAAGCGCCAGGAACCCTGAATATCATTTAATCGACAACAGCAACCTTCCCGTTTATCTTTTTATGTCGGTAGTGGTTGCTCTTTTTATGGGCCTGACTGTGAGTGCCGAGGAGATTTTCAAAGACAGGAAAATACTTGAGCGTGAAGCTTTCCTTAATCTCAGCTGGAACAGCTACCTGATGTCGAAGGTATTTGTTCAGTTCGCAATTTCAGCAATCCAGGCTCTTACATTTGTGATAATAGGGAACGCTATTACCGGTATCAAAGGTATGACATTCGAATACTGGCTGGTATTGTTTTCATGCTGGGCATCTGCCAATATGCTGGGTCTGGTTATCTCCGACAGTTTCAAGGCTGTGGTGACAATTTACATTCTGATTCCATTTCTGATCATTCCACAGATAATACTAAGCGGAGTACTAGTAAAATTTGAAAAATTAAATCCAAATATTTCATCTCCTGTAACGATCCCTTTTTACGGAGAAATGGTAACCGCCCGATGGGGCTATGAAGCACTGGCTGTGAATCAATTTACCGACAATAAGTTCGCAAAAAAAGTTTATGTATTCGATAAGATGATGAGTGAGGCAAGGTTCGTCAAAGACTACTGGTGCTCCAAGCTAAAAGGTAATCTCGATAAGATTATGCTTGATCTGAAGAAAGGTTCAAGAGATGATGATTTCAATAAAGATCTTTTGCTTGTATCCAATGAAATAAACAAACAGATGGCGCTCCTTCCGGAGATCAGATTTGAGAAGGCTGAAGATCTGAACCCTGACAGGATAACGATTGAAACTGTTACATCAGCCCTTACCTACGTTGAATCAGTCAGAAAACACTTTGTAAGGCAGCACAATAAAGCTAATAATACAAAGGATGCCCTGATAACTACAATGGAATCGGAAAACAGGGAAGCTTATCAGGAACTCAGGAATGACTATTTCAATGTCTCGCTTGAGGAGTCTGTAACATCAAAAAATGAAAAACAGAAGACAATAGAATTCGAAGGGGAACTCATACAGAAGCTTGATCCGATATATATGGATCCGCCTGACCGGTTCATTAAGGCGCATTTCTATTCACCGGTGAAGAAGGTTTTTGGTTTTCATATTGATACATATGTGGTTAATGTACTTGTTATCTGGGCAATGACATCTATTTTGTACGTATTTCTATACTTAAGGGTGCTGAAAAAGACACTTAATTCAGGTGAAAAGCTCCTGAAAAGGAAGAGGAAGGTTATAGACTAAAGATCAACAAAAAAGAGTGTCATAAAGACACTCCTCTTAAGTCAGGTATGTTAAAAGTTTAAAATTAAATCCTTCGGAAATTTACTCCACGATCTCTATCATCTTGAAAGGCACCCTGATTATTGATTCATAATCTTCTCCGGCCTCAAGCATATCTTCATCATCTTCCTCATAATACCAGTTAACTTCAACGTCATTTTTAGCCTTGTGAATGGATTCAAGCTTTTTAAAGACGTCGAGAATGCATTTTGATGAACTCGTATTGAAATACTCAAGCTTGATGTTTACAACAGTTTTTCCGAGTGGAGCTTCCTTATAAAGGTCAAGCCAGTCCACAAGGGGCTTATAAAAATCAACTGAGTTTTCCGGGATCGAACGGCCCTTGATCTCGAATACACCGTCTTTTGCGTCAAATTTAATTGTGGGAGTTTTAGGTGTTCCTTCAATAATGATAGGTTCCATATTTGTATTTTTTAGGTTTGTTTCAATTTTTTTCGCTTACCAGTACATTCAGATAGAAAAATGTATTGTCCTCGTCATATTCCTTATAAAAATAATCCAGTCTATTCCCCGTCTTTCGTGCCATATCAACAAGTCCAAGACCCCCTCCCCCTTTTGATGTAATGCGCTGGTGATTAAGAATAAACTTATAGAGTTCTGTAATCTCCTCATGGCTCGAACTGTTAATTTTCCTGATCTTTTCTTCAAGCCGCGCCACATCAACGGTCCTGATAAAATTGCCTGTGATAATCTTATAGCCATTCCCGATCTTGTTGACCGAGAGTATTCCAAATCTCTCATATGCTGAATCCTCAAAATCCGGGGGTACTTTATCGGCATGATGGTAAAGATTCTGAAGGCTTTCGACCAGAACATTATAAACTTTTTTCCGGAGCTTTGAATGTTCATTTATCTTAATCAGCTTTCCTTCAACCGTATCCAGAACCTTGTTGATACGATCCGAATCAATATTACCCTTGTAATAAAGGATAGTGCTACCATTGGATACGTCAGAAAAATAACTTTCAACATTAAAGCCCATCTAAGCTTTTTTTAAAAGGATCAAAAACATTGCCAACAAATATATAAAAAATGTTACCATTAATTTTTACCATTTACCAGATATTACACCAATATTTTGATCAAATTCCGGTCTGATGAAGATAAACGTAAAAATTTATAAGAGATTGTTTTACCTGACTTTCTTTGAGCCCTGATATAGCTCGTATTTAACAAGAATGCACTCGAGGGACCCGTTGAAGAGGGTAGTTTTTTTGGCAGGTTTTAATCCTATATGCTTAAGTGAATCTTTATCTGATGTAATTATCCAGGCTTCATAACCGGGGAAATTATGCTTGAGTGTCGATCCGATCAGTCCATATAAAACATCATTTTCAGAACTTCTGATCCTCTGTCCGTAGGGCGGGTTCATTATTATGATCCCTTTATTATCTGCAGCTTTAAGATCTCCGAAATCACTTTTACTTACAGAGATGAAATCCGAAAGACCGGCTGATCCGGAATTGTTGATTGTCATTGAGACAGCTTCATCTAAAATATCGCTTGCGGAAATTTTTACTGACGGACCCCTTGCTTTCATTTCACAATCTGTTCTTACTCTCTTAAGCAAATCTTCGTCGTAATCCTTCCATCTCTGGAATCCGTAGAACTGCCTGAATCTACCCGGTGGAATTTCGGACGCTATCAGACCAGCCTCTATTGCTATGGTGCCCGATCCGCACATCGGATCCAGGAAGGGTATATCGCCTTTCCATCCTGAAAGTTTAATGATTCCTGCGGCAAGTATCTCATTGATCGGAGCAGGGCCCTGTTCTATCCTGTAACCTCTTTTATAAAGCGGAACAACCGATGAATCAAGGGAGATTGTAACCAGATCATTGCTTATATGCAGATTAAACACAACATCAGGATCAACTGTATCCACCGAAGGACGCTTTCCTGATTTATTGCGGAACCAGTCCGCAACAGCATCCTTCAGGCGTAATCCGGCATAACCGGTGTGGCGGAAAATTGGTGAACTAATAACCGGGACAATCGAGAATGTATGTTCAGGATCGAGATACTCTTTCCAGTTTACCCTCAGGCTGTTATTATAAAGATCATCTGATGAGCGGATGCGGAATTCAGCTATCGGAACTAGAACCGACATGGCAGTTCTGAGACAATAGTTTGATTTATATAACAGGTATTGATCACCTTCAAAAACTACTGCCCTGTTAACCGGCTGGAGATTCTCTGCGCCAAGTTCTGCAAGCTCTTCCGATAGAACTT
>DAIUKI010000167.1:0-6367 GCA_036848255.1 Bacteroidales bacterium
GTCATTTTATGTCAATTAATCTTTTAGTATTTACCACTTTAACATTTCCAACAATGAAGAAAAGTTTATTAGTAACCGGATTCGTTCTGCTTGCAGCTTTAATGTTCAGCTCATGCGGAAGCAGCTCATCTAAAGAAAACCAGACAACTACAAAGGAGGTGGCAAAGGTTGAATATACCTGTCCGATGCATTCTGATGTTGTCAGTGAAAAGCCGGGAGATTGTCCCAAATGCGGTATGCCGCTGGTTGAAAAGAAATAAAGCTTCAGCCATGATCAGCAGGTTGCCGGGACTTCATGGTACAAATATCCTGATTTACCGGTAACCTGTATTCAATCTTAAATTATCATCATTAAAACGGTCTGATGTTTAACCGCTTAGTAAAATATTTCCTCGAAAACAGGCTTATAACTTTTATCCTTTTGATCGCTTTTGTGGTCATGGGCCTGGTAACTATGCCGTTCAACCTGAAATCCGGTCTTTTACCCAGGGATCCCGTACCGGTGGATGCCATTCCTGATATTGGTGAAAACCAGCAGATCGTTGCTACAGAGTGGATGGGCCGCTCCCCTAAAGACATCCAGGACCAGATAACCTATCCGTTAACTTCAGCTTTGCTTGGAATCCCCGGAGTTCAGACGATCAGGAGCACATCCATGTTCGGGATGTCGTTCATCTACATTATTTTCAAGGATAATATTGAATTCTACTGGAGCAGGTCAAGAATTCTTGAAAAACTTAACTCACTCCCGTCAGGAACACTTCCTGCCGGGGTTCAGCCTTCACTCGGACCTGATGCAACGGCGCTTGGACAGATTTTCTGGTACACTCTTGAGGGACGGGATCCAAAAACCGGTGAGCCTAACGGAGGATGGGATCCCTCAGAACTTAAAACAATTCAGGATTTTTATGTCAAATACAGCCTCTCGGCTGCCGAAGGTGTATCGGAGGTTGCATCTGCAGGCGGATTCACAAAAGAATACCAGGTTGATCTCGACCCTAATGCTCTTAAGGCTTATAATGTGTCAGTCATGGATGTCATGAATGCTGTTAAAAACAGCAACCTCGATATTGGCGCCGAAACAATTGAGCTGAATAATGTAGAGTACATCATTCGCGGTCTTGGGTATATAAAGAGTCTTAATGATCTTGAATTATCTGTTGTAGCTGTACGGAACAATGTTCCTGTAAGGATCAAAGATGTGGCGCATGTAAATTTTGGCCCGGCAACAAGACGCGGAGGTATGGACAAAGCCGGTTCAGAGGCAGTAGGAGCAGTAGTTGTTGCCCGCTATGGGTCCAACCCCATGGAAGTAATCAATAATGTAAAAGATAAGATTAAGGAAATCGAGGCCGGATTACCGCAAAAAACTTTGCCTGACGGATCCGTTTCAAAGGTAACCGTTGTCCCTTTCTATGACAGGACAGGGCTCATCAGGGAAACAATAGGAACCCTTGAATCAGCCCTTTCCCATGAAATCCTGATCAGTATTATTGTGATAATTATTTTGGTTATGAACCTCAGGGCTTCTCTGATTGTTGCCGGGTTATTGCCATTAGGGGTTCTGATCACATTTATTCTGATGCGGTTTTTCGGTATCGACGCCAATATTGTGGCTTTATCAGGCATTGCAATAGCTATTGGCGTCATGGTGGATATAGGCATTGTTGATGTGGAAAACATTCTGCGGCATCTGGAGATGCCTGAAAACCGGGGAATTCGCGGCAAGAAATTGATGAATGTAATCTATAACGCGACGACAGAAGTGAGAGCTGCTGTCGTGACCTCAATTGCTACCACAATTGTAAGTTTTCTTCCTGTGTTCGCCATGCAGGCTCAGGAAGGGAAAATGTTTCATCCTCTGGCCTGGACAAAGACTTTTGCCCTTCTTGCAGCATTTATTCTTGGCATAGTAGTGCTGCCGACACTTGTTCATATTTTCTTTAATATCCGTTTCGATACCAGAAAAATCAGAAAGATCTGGAACGGGGCTCTGATTTTAGCCGGTATATTTTTTGCAATTTTCTGGCACACATGGCCTGTACTCGCCTTGACAGCCCTGGGAATAAATAATCTCCTGGATCACAGGTGGTCTGAAAAACGCAGGGAGTTTCCAAATTATATCAATATAGGTATTACAGTGCTGGTGGCAGCCTGGTATCTTTCCGTTGAATGGCTGCCACTCGGGGCACATAACAGTGAGTTTGTCAACTTTTTATTTGTAGCCGGAATTGTAACTCTGATACTGCTCGCACTGATGTCCATGGTACATTTTTACGAAAAGATACTTCGATGGGCATTGCTGAATAAATGGAAGTTTTTAATGATCCCTGCATTTACCCTGTTTTTTGGATTATTAGTCTGGCAGGGTTTTGATAGAATTTTTGGATTTATTGCCACCGGAGCAGAAAAAGCAGGTTGGAAGAATTTTAGGAATACAGCAATCTGGCAGGTTCCGGTTAAAACGTTTCCCGGTACCGGCAAGGAATTTATGCCATCACTTAATGAGGGTTCATTCCTGCTGATGCCTACCAGCATGCCGCATTCAAGTATTGAAAAAAATCTTGGATATATAGAGACTCTCGATCAACGTCTTTCGGCAATTCCTGAAGTTGAAGTGGCTGTCGGTAAATGGGGTCGCGTAAATTCTGCTCTCGACCCGGCTCCGATACAAATGTTCGAGAATACAATCAATTACCGTCCGGAATATATACTTGATGAAAATGGCCATCGGCTGCAGTTTAAAGTGGATAGAAATGGCAACTATATTTTAAAGGACAATACAACTTACAATCCTCAGACAAATACATTCAGAGTCATTCCTGCGGATAGTCTGATACAGGATAAAAAAGGAGAATATTTCCGTCAGTGGCGGTCTCAAATAAAAAAACCACTTGATATCTGGAATGAGATTGTTAAAGTAACTGATATTCCGGGGTTGACCTCTGCACCCAAATTACAGCCTATCGAAACCCGTCTTGTAATGCTTTCGACCGGGATGCGTGCCCCGATGGGATTGAAAGTGTATGGTCCTGACCTTAATACAATTGAAGAGGCAGGGATGATGTTTGAGAAAGCATTAAAGGATGTACCTTCAATAAAGGCCTCAGCAGTTTTCTACGATCGTGCCGTTGGCGCACCTTATCTTGAGATAAAGCTTAACCGTGAAGCTATGGCCCGTTACGGGATGACAGTAAGCGATGTTCAGGAAATATTGCAGGTCGCTGTCGGAGGGATGACACTTTCAACTTCGGTGGAAGGTCGTGAACGGTTCCCGTTGAGGGTAAGATACGCCCGTGAACTGCGTGATAACCCTGAGGATTTAAAACGTATTCTCGTGCCTGCAATGAACGGCGTACAGATTCCTCTGGGGGAAATTGCCGATATTGATTACACCCGCGGCGCCCAGATGATCAGGAGCGAAAACACTTTCCTTGTCGGATATGTCATATTTGATAAGCTGGAAGGGAAAGCAGAAGTAGATGTGGTAGAGGAAGCAACAAAGATTTTAAAGGATAAAATCGATTCAGGAGAATTAATCATTTCTCCCGGAGTTACTTACAAATTTGCAGGTAATTATGAAAATCAGATCAGGGCTACAAAAAGACTGGCTTTGGTTATCCCTGTAAGCCTGATATTGATTTTTCTCTTATTGTTTTTCCAGTTTCGTACAATTACCGCATCATTCATTCACTTTTCTGGTGTTTTTGTTGCTTTCTCAGGCGGATTTTTGATGCTCTGGCTTTACGGACAGGATTGGTTTATGAATTTTTCGGTTGCCGGATTAAACCTTCGCGACATGTTCCAGATGCACACAATCAACCTGAGCGTGGCTGTCTGGGTTGGATTTATTGCACTTTTCGGAATAGCTACAAACGATGGTGTGATAATGGGGACATATATTCACCAGGTATTTGAAGAAAAGAAACCCGCCACTGTTCATGATGTTCGGGAAGCTGTTGTTATGGCAGGGAAAAAACGTGTACGCCCGGCTATGATGACAACGGCAGTGGCCGTTATTGCATTGCTTCCTGTACTTTCATCCACAGGGAAAGGAGCCGATATTATGGTTCCGATGGCAATCCCGATGTTCGGTGGAATGATAATACAGGTAATGACTGTTTTCGTCGTACCCCTGTTCCAGGCTATGTGGAGAGAAGGAGCAGTGAAGAAGATTAATAAACCAGCTGTTCAAACTATCGAAAATCAATTGGAAGATGAAAACAACAGCATATAAAAAATTACTCATTACCGTAATTTCACTTGTCAGCTGGCTTACAGTTAACAGCCAGCAATATCCTGATTCTCTTATTAAATATCTCGAAATTGCTGCAAAAAACAATCCGACTGTACTTCAAAAATTCAGTGAGTATCAGGCTGCCCTGCAAAAGATCCCCCAGGCAGGAAGTTTGTCCGATCCTGAGTTAAGTCTTGGTGTATTCCTTAAGCCGATGGAACTTGTAAACGGAAACCAGGTTGCTGATATAAGATTGATGCAGATGTTCCCATGGTTTGGGGTGCTCAGGAATGCAAAAGACGAAATGAGCTTTATGGCAAATGCAAAATTTGAACTTTTCAGGGATGCCAAGTTTCAGGTCTATTATGATGTTCATCGCACCTGGTACGAATTATACAAGATCCAGAAAGATATAAGTATCTCAGAAAAAAATATAGAAATTCTGAAAATAATCGAACGGCTTGCACTCGTCAGATTCAAATCAGCGTCACTGGAAAACTCAGGTTCATCATCACAAAGTTCAGCAACATCTTCAGTCAGTACGGGCGGAACGATTACAGGTGCTTCCGGAATGCAGGCTATGGGCGGTGGTCAGACCAATTCGGGTTCTTCAGGATTGAATCAGGCAACCTCAATGCAGACCGGAACAATGGGATCATCTTCAGGAAATTTCGGTTTATCGGATATTTACAGGATACAAATCGAATCCGGTGACCTTGAAAACAATATTGCCTTACTGAAGAATCAACAAATTTCCATCATAGCAAAATTTAACACATACCTGAACAGGCCCGTAACATCACCAGTTTTCACAAATGAAAATATAACCAGTGATTCTCTTGAATTTGATTTGACAGCTGTCGCAGATAGTATGCTGGTCCATAACCCGATGCTGGGAATGCTGGATTTTGAGAAACAATCTCTTGAAGCCCGTAAAAAAATGGTTACACGCATGGGATATCCAATGGTGGGAGTAGGATTAAATTATTCTCTTATCAGCAAAACTCAATTCCCAATGGGAATGCCGTCTATGAATGGCAAGGATATGTTAATGCCAATGATGACTGTTACTCTTCCAATTTACAGGAAAAAATATAATGCCATGGTCAAAGAAGCTGATCTTTTAGAGACAGCCTCATCACAAAATTATCAGGCTACAGCAAATTCATTACAGACAGAGTACTATCAGGCAGTTCAGTTATACCAGGATGCGCAGCGGAGGGTAAAACTGTATGAAAATCAATTTCAGCTGGCATCAAAATCTCTTGATCTTATGTTGAAAAATTTCTCAACATCTTCATCAGGACTGACAGATGTCCTGCGCGTACGGCAACAAACACTCGACTATGAATTCAGGCAGGTGGAAGCGATTGCTGATTTCAATATTGCAATTGCCTGGCTAAAACGTTTAATGGCATATTCTCAAATACAATAAATCTTAAGCACAATGAAAAAACCAGGAAGCATTAAAATATTTTCGAATAAATATGTGAATTATAGCCTCATACTGATACTGGGTGCATTTATCGGTTGGTTGGTTTTCCATCCTTCTCAAAACAAAGAAGAGAAACATGATCACTCGACAGAAGTTGCTCAGGGTACAATCTGGACATGCGCAATGCACCCTCAGATAAGAATGGAGCAGCCTGGTAAATGCCCGATCTGCGGAATGGAATTAATTCCGCTTGTTAAAAGCAGTACAACTTCCATCGACCCGTCTGCAATTCATCTGAGCAAAGAGGCCGCTCAGCTGGCCAATGTACTTACCTCCGTTGTTACAAAACAAAAGCCGGTAAAAGAGGTTCGTCTTTATGGCAAAGTGCAGGCTGATGAAAGATTGTTTCAGAGTCAGACAGCCCATGTCCCCGGGCGTATCGAACGATTGTCCGTAAATTTTACAGGGGAAACTGTAGCTAAAGGTCAGGTACTTGCAGAAATATATTCACCTGAACTCATCACCGCACAGCAGGAGTTATTGGAAACGGTTAAAACAAAACAATTGCAGCCAGAATTGTACGAAGCTTCAAAAGATAAACTTCGCCAATGGAAACTCACAGATGATCAGATTGCTAAAATTGAAAGTTCAGGAGTTGTCCGGAATAATTTTGAAGTGGTTTCCAATACTGCCGG
>DAIUKI010000168.1:0-6366 GCA_036848255.1 Bacteroidales bacterium
ATTACATGCAGCAGAAAAAGCAAATTCTGGGGAGGATTTATCACAAGGTCAGCTGCCGGTACAATTGAAGCTCAATACACAATTTTCTGCCAGAGCGGTTACCATGATTCGGAGGGCTATAACTGGGGCCATTCGGGAAGACAGGCATTGTTCTATACTGAAAACAGCGCACTTACCCTGAATCACTGCTTCATTCTTGATCATGCCGGACAGATATTTTATCCTCAGAATTCAGTTCTTGTAATTGATGACATTCTTGTACAGCGGGCACAGACAGGCGGGCAGATAAATTATTCTGATCTCACTTTACGCAATTCGGTTTTTACTGATTTTCCTGATGATTCATATGTTTTCAGTGATGCGGACAACGATGCTCTTTACCTTAATGCAACCGACGCGAATATTGAGAATTCTATATTCATGTTTGCAAAGGATGACGGACTCGATTCCGGGATGGACGAGGGCGGTGAAGTAACTCTTACCAACTGCAAGTTTGAAGCCTGTTTTCACGAAGGAGTTGCACTTTCGAGCAGGGGCACTATTGTAAAGAACCATACATTCACCGGATGTACTTTCAGCAACTGCGGACAGGGACTTGAACTTGGATTCAGCTCTCCGAATCATACTGTGATTGCCGTGAATTGCCTGTTTTTGTACAATGGCGTCGGTATCAGATATGGAGATAATTATGAATGGTCGGATGTCAACGGGAAAATTCTGATCAAAAATTCATTCTCGCTATATAACGGCAGGGATGTCTGGAATATGGTACGGATGAACTGGGGTCCGAAGCTTGGTAACATGGTTTTCGAAAATACAAGGGTTTCTGAATTGTGCCCCCAGTATCCCGGACTGGCATTATATGGGGAATAACAAGGTATACAGTGCTGTTCAGGCCTTATTCTCTCTTACAAGGATCTTGTCGATCCTGTTTCCGTCGATATCAACAATTTCAATTAAATAATTATTAAATGTGAATTTGTCTCCTATTTGCGGAACTTTGTCAATGTGGTCCAGGACAAAACCTGCAACCGTTGTGTATTCAATGTGTTCAAGATCTGTCATATAATTGTTAAATACACCATCAAGGATCTCTACCGGAGCATCGCCGCTTATAAGGTATGATTTGTCGTCGCGGACGAAAATATCAGGCTCCTGCGATTCTCCCTCTTCCGGAAACTCACCGATCAGGTTTTCCAGGATGTCGTGCAGGGTAATAATTCCTTCAAGGGTGCCATATTCGTTAACAACAACGCAAAAATCCATATTCCCCTTCTTGAACCGGTCAAGGACTTTTGGAGCATCGGCGCTTTCGGGAATGAATACCGGCTGGGTGATCAGCTTTGAAATAACTGGTTCATTATCCTGGGCAAAAGCAGTAAGAAAATCTTTCACAAGCAAAATACCCTGGAAATTATCAAGACTTTCCCGGCAGCAGACAATCCTGCTGTGCCTGCTCTTAAGGATTACTTCTTTAAGATTGTTCTCGGACTGATTCAAATCGATCCATTCAACATCCATCCGGTGAGTCATAAGGTGTTTTGCCTTCTTGTCGGAGAAATAGAAAACTTTCTGATGTATCGTGTTCTGACCCTTTTCAATAACTCCGTCCCTTGATGCTGTCTTCAGAAGATACCTGAGCTCTGTCTCTGAAAGGTGTTGAGGTTGTTTTTTAATGCCCAGAATTTTGTTGATAAGTGAAGTGGAGCCAGAGAGAAACCTGACCACCGGATAAAATATCATTTTGAAATAGTAGATCGGCGGTGCTATTTTTATTGCGATTTTTTCAGGATTGCTTAGCGCTATTGTTTTCGGGACAAGTTCTCCTATCACTATTGAAAAATAAGTAATGACCAGGATAGTGACAGTGAGTGAGATTTCCTCGGCAGAGTTCTTCAGCAGGTCGAATTTCTGGAAAAACGGGGTGATTTTATCAGCAATACTAACTCCCCCGTAAACCCCTGTTATTATCCCGATCAGTGTTATACCTACCTGGATTGATGAGAGAAAGCTTTCGGGATCTTCAAGAAGCTTTAAAGCAGCTCTGGATCCTTTGCGGCCCTCATTTTTGAATTGCTCCAGCCTGGATTTCTTGCTCGAAACCAGTGCTATTTCCGACAATGCAAAAAAACCGTTCAGAAGAATAAGAAGGGAAATGATCAATAATTCCATATCAAAAATATAGCAGCCCTTGCCCGGCAGTTTTCAATTAACGGCATAAAGATATTGCAAATATGCTACATTTGCCCCCTTTACAGATAAACAATGGACCAGCTTAAAAGTAATCCCATGTACCGTCACCTGATGATACTCGGGATTTGCGCCGGTGCCGGACTTCAGGGATGGACGGCTCTTTTCACCAATTATGCAAAAGAGGTGGTTGGAGTAAATGGATTTCAGATAGGATTGTCACAGGCTGTCCGTGAGATCCCCGGCTTTTTATCCTTCGCGGCTGTTTACCTTCTGTTTGTTTTCAGGGAACACCGTTTATCGGCATGGTCTGTTGTTTTGCTTGGAATGGGAATAGCGATCACAGGGATGTTCACTTCATTCGGAGGATTGCTGGCGACAACTTTCATAATGTCAGTAGGGTTTCATTTTTTCGAGACCACCAATAAATCGCTTACGGTTCAATATTTCAACACAAGTGAATCACCTGTGGTCTTTGCAAGGATGAGGGGCTACAGCGCACTCGCAAATATTGTGATTGGCTTTATTATCTGGGCTCTTTCATTCTTTCTGCCCTACATGTATACTTTTCTTCTTCTTGGTGTTATAGTAAGCCTGACCGGAATCAGCATGCTTTACGGCAATCCTGTGAAGAAAGAGGTCCCTTATCAGCATAAAAGACTTATTTTCAGGAAAAAGTACTGGTTGTTTTATATGCTTAACTTTTTAGCAGGAACCCGTCGCCAGATATTTACGGTTTTTGCAATATTCCTCCTTGTTGACCGGTATAACCTTGGATTGAGAATTGTTACAGGAATATATGTAATAAACTATGCACTCACATATCTGCTCAATCCGCAGATATCAAAGGCACTGAACAAATATGGCGAACGGATTGTACTGTCGCTTGAAAGTGCGTCGCTTATTGTGTTGTTTCTTGGTTACGCATTTATTGCCAATGTCTGGATTGTTGTGGGCTTGTTTATACTCGACAGTATATTTTTTAATTTTTCGATCGGTCTTAACACATATCTTCAAAAGATGGCCGATCCTGAGGATCTGGGCTCTTCAACGGCTATCGGCTTTACCATCAACCACATTTCGGCGGTTATTGTTCCCTTTTTCGGGGGTGTTTTGTGGATGCTCAACTGGCGTTTGCCGTTTTTTGTAGGGACAGGCTTTGCATTGTTATCCCTTGTTTTTACCCAGATGATTGATACCCGATATCATAAAAAGAGAAATTTCATTTTTCAAGAATCAGTTTAAGGTTATTCAGGCCTCCTTCAAGGTCCTTGCCAAGCATGGTGTCCATGTCCATAAGCAGAAGAGACAGGTTCATCGGGTATTTAATCTTTCCATAAATACCCCATTTGACTGAAGTAACGGTGTCATTGATGCTTTCAAATGACATAAAAGCTTTATCGGTTGATTTCATGGGCTCATAAAAGCGAAGTTCATAGTCAATGCGTTTACCTTCGTCTATACCTGTTATCTCCTGTTCACCTCTACCGGCATCTTTGTTCTCGCTGTCCCAACCTGATACAAAGCCAATTGTTCCGTCGGTGCCACTGAATTCTGTTTTCATGTTTGGATCAATCTTTGTCCAGACACTGTATTTGTTCTGATTTTTCAGGTATTTGGCATAATCAAACACAACCTGTTTTGGTGTATTCATTGTCAATTCCCGTTCAACAGAATAATCCTTTCTGGCAAAAGCTGCCACAAGTAAAAAGGTCACAATAATCAGAAGAAGAAGTAGACCGGCAATCTTAAGGATCTTTTTCATCATAAAATGGTCTTTTTGTTATGCTATGTTTTAAAATTCCATAAAGTTTATTAAGTTTTAACAAATAGGTTTACAATAAGTTCAATCAGTTAATCTTAACATTTAGCTTCTTCAGAGTTGACAAGGTTTTTGTTTTACAATATTATTTCAGAAATTTATGTCCGCAAAAGGTTCAGATTGATTATAATAGTTCTTGTCAATAATTTATAGTCTCAGGTCATGAAAAACAACAACCGCCGTGAATTCCTTAAAAAGAGCCTGATCGGTATTTCAGGCGCTGCCCTGATCCCCGGACCCCTGAAAGGGAATACATCATCAGTTTCCATTAATGCCACGACTGATCTGCCAGTCCGGACACTGGGCAGGACCGGAATCAAGACACCTCTTATAAGCTTTGGCACCTCGGGCGCCCTCGATACAGGCTTTATAAGGTCAGCCTATGAAGCCGGAGTAAAAATGTTCTTTTCAGCCACATATTATGGTGAAGGGAATAATGAAAAGATAGTAGGCGAGGGTCTCAGGGGACTTCCCCGCGATTCATTTGTGGTAGGGACAGCGGTTCCTCCCGACGGTATGGATAACCGGACCGGAAGGTTCACCGGAACATTCGACCCGGATGCATATATCAAAAAAGCAGAAGGAAGCCTTAAGCGTTTTGGACTCGATTCCGTCGACTTTTTTCTTTTCCCCTATGCAGGCAAAAAAGAGACAGTCCTTGATGCAGGTGTGCTGAAAGCTCTTGCTCAGCTTAAAAAACAGGGCAAGACACGCTTCGTGGGGATCGCCTCACACAGCGATACAGAAGAGGCTCTGAGGGCAGCCGCTGAATCAGGGGTATACGATGTGGCAATGATTTCCTACAACTACAAAATCAAGAATATCGATTCGTTGAATTCAGCTATTGCCGTTGCAGCAAAAGCAGGTATTGGAATAGTGGCAATGAAAGCCACTGCCGGTGTTTTCCGCGATAAATCAGGACCTCAGCTTAATTCGGATGCCATATTGAAATGGGCGCTGCAGAATGAAAATATTTCGTCGATTGTATCAGGTATGACATCACTGGAACAGCTTCAGAAAAACCTCGCAATGCTGCGGAATCTGAAGTTGAACGAACAGGAAATTAAGGACCTTGATCTGGCATTGATTGACTCAGAAACCGGCCTCTATTGCCAGCAATGCGGCCAATGTTTGCCCCAGTGCCCGCTTAATCTTGATATCCCGACTATTATGCGGAGCTATATGTATGCTTACGGGTATAAGAATACATCACAGGCGTATCATAATCTTGCAAATGCCGGCATCCCTGACAAACCATGTGAAACGTGCGAATCGTGCAGGGTAAAATGCGTGTCGAGGTTCGACATTAAACAAAAGATTACTGATATAGCCAGACTCAGAAACGTTCCTGAAGAGTTTCTGCAGGCTTAAAGTATGCCTGTTTGCTTAAGCCATTTAATGCACATGCCAGGCCATGCGGATTCTGTACCACCATTGGGAGCAAGACCATACCCATGTCCCCCTTTCTGAAATATATGGAGCTCAGCCGGTATTTTATTCTTCTGTAAACCCATGTAATAACCAATGCTGTTCATCACAGGAACAGCATTATCGTCGGAGGAGTGGACAAGGAATGCCGGTGGTGTGTCGCCGGTGATCTGTTTCTCATTTGAAAAACGAAGTACATTCTTTTGGGTTGGACCAGTGCCGATAAGATTGTTCCTGGAACCCCTGTGAGTTATGGTCGTATCCATTGAAACGACCGGGTAGATTAACAGTGAAAAATCAGGACGGGCGCTGATATTATCGCTGACATCATATACTTTGTCAGCATAATGTGTCGAGATGGTGGAAGCCAGATGACCTCCGGCAGAAAATCCTATTACTCCCACCTTTTTCGGATCTATCTTCCAGCTTGCTGCATTTCTTCGGATCACTCTCATTGCCTCCTGGGCATCCTGCAGAGGTCCTATAGATTTATCAATCATAATCTGATCGGAAGGAAGGCGGTATTTCAGTATTATACCGGCTATTCCATAATCGTTAAGCCATCTGGCAATTGCATTCCCTTCATGGTCGAATGCCAGGACACCATATCCCCCGCCAGGGCAGATCAAAACTGCCGCTCCGTTGGCTTTATCAGGAGGCGGCAGAAATATTGTTAGGTCAGGCGTAACCACTTTCTCGCACCTGGTTATCACTCCGTCGGTAACTGTTATCTTTTCGATATAGGAAGGATCGGTTTTTGATCCGGGAATTCCGTTGGGCCAGAGTTTTACTGTCAGAGTCTGAGCATTAATATTTAATATTAACGCGTTACTGAAAATCAGCAGAAAGATTGAAGCTTTTGTTTTCATATTATTAATGATTGCAGATTTCGGATTTGTGATTGCGGATTTTTAAAATCCGCAATC
>DAIUKI010000169.1:0-6350 GCA_036848255.1 Bacteroidales bacterium
CATCCTTTACAGTGAAATCTGTATAGTCTTTAGCAACATTGTCTGTAATAGCTTTCGGAAGATCTGCTATCTTAACAACAGTAATAGTGGGCTTTACCTGCGTAGTAGTGACTTGTGTCTGGGCATTGACAACCAGAGCAGCCATAATTAATACCAGAACGAATAATACTTTTTTCATAAATAATAATTTAATTGGTTTAAGAACTACAAAATACTTATCGATTAATATGGTAAAAGATTAAAGCTCTGCAATAATCTTGTGAATGTCTTCTTTTGTTTTGCCAAGTTTGATTTGAAGTCTTGCTAACATTTCCTCTTTTTTGCCTTTTACAAACAACAGGTCATTATCAGTTAATACTGCAAATTTCTGTTTTAGCTTGCCTTTCAGTTCATTCCAGTTTCCTTCTAATTCTGTTGTATTCATTTTTTTGATTATTAAATCGTGAATGAATTTTCACAATGCAAAAGTAAGTCTGCTAATTCCTGGAAGCATTACACTATTCCAGAAAAAAGTTACATCATTCACACATCCCCCAAAACTTAAGGCTTATTATTCTTGAGCTTTTTAAATTGTGTAGCTTTGGCGCGACCGGGGATTCAGGTTCAATACCATGTTAGTTCCCTTTGTTCAAAAGATGACAAGCCGGTTGGATAGTATTTTATATTGCCATCTTCTGTTACCTCGATTTTCAGCGTGCTTCTGCCCCTGGGTATCAGTAAATAGATTATTCCGGGTAAAATAAAAAGCAGGAGAAGCACTGAAAGAAGACAACCGTTCGTCTTTTTCTTTTTAACCAGAAAGCCCTTTGTATCGGACCTGTGTGCAACTCTCCACCCATGGTTCACAAGTCTGAAAATATCCTTATCAAGAATTGATTTCCTTTCTTCTATTGTTTTCATTCAGAATAGCTTTACCATTCAAGTCAAAGTTAACAAATAACAGTTAACCGGTTTATTGAAATCATTCAGAATATATGTAATGATTTTGTTTATCTTTGCTTTCCCCGGGACGTTAGCTCAGCCGGTTCAGAGCGCTTGCTTCACACGCAAGAGGTCGACAGTTCGAATCTGTCACGCCCCACAACGTCCACAAAGATTCAGGAAAATGGTAATCGGAATAGACATAGGCAGCACTACAACAAAAGTGGCTGCAATAAACTCAAACCATGATATCATTAAAGTCAAGACCAGGGCCATTGATGCAATCACTTCGGCAACCGGGGCATTTGGAAAAATGATAATGGAGAATCATTTCAAGCTGGAAAATATAGAGAAGATAAATATTACAGGAGCCGGAGCTTCAAAAATTACAGACAATCTGTTTGGAATCGATACAAACAGGATCGATGAATTGAATGCCATTGGAATAGGCGGCAAGTATTTATCAAAAAAAGACCATATCATTATATCGAACATTGGAACCGGGACCGCGATAATTGAAGTTAGTGGAGATGCCATAACCCACATTGGAGGTACAGGTGTCGGAGGCGGGACTATTATCGGGCTGGCAAAAGAACTGCTGAAAACATCCGATTTCGATACAATCGTACAGTATGCATCAAAAGGGAACCTGAACAATGTGGATTTGAATATCGGGGATATAGCGGAAACGAATATTGGCTTTTTAAACAAGGAATTTACGGCATCTAACTTTGGTAAAATGCTTGACACCGCAACAAAAGAAGATATTGCCATCGGAATAATTAACCTGACCTACCAGGTTATAGGAATGCTTTCAGTATTTGCGGTGAAAGGCAAGAGCAACTATACCGTCGTAATAACAGGCAATGGCAGCAATAATCCTATCGGTCAGAAGATCCTGACTGATGTTTCCAGGATGTACCTGATTGACTTCGAGTTTCCCGTTGATGCTGAATATGCAACTGCAATAGGCGCTGCCCTGTCAGAATAGATTTGGGCATATGATTCACTTTTGCTTCTGTCAGTTAACGTAAAACTCAAACAGCCGGGTGGGATCTATAATGATTGGTCCTGTTTCCAGTTCCCAAAAAGGGAATATACATTTGATGCTTTCTTCGTCCATTTTCTTATTCATTTATTACACCAAATTATATAATGTCCCTATATCCCCTTATAGAAAGACCCCTTGATTTGATGACAGAGCGCCCCGCTTACATTAAAGGTGTCAATTGATTGACAAGAATCTACCGGCATCCTTTCAATTATACTTTTGACAGACATTCCGTGACAGACATAAAATAAAAAATCCTGCAAAAATTAATTTCCAGGATCACAATTGCGTGACTCATTGAATAAGAGCCGTATTTGTGGAGATTAAGGGATTCGAACCCTTGTCTTGTGACTGCGAGTCACATACTCTAACCAGCTGAGCTAAATCCCCTTCCGCTGATGCCCAAATTTAGTTGGAAATTTCATCCAGAATTTCTTCAATATCAGGAATACATGCGCCACATGTCGTTCCGGCCTCAGTTGCTTCCTGCACTTCTTCAACCGTTTGCAGATGTTTTTCTTTAATGGCTTTCACAATTTCGCTTTTCATTACTCCATTGCAATGACAAATTTCTATATCTTCCATTATCAAACCAGTTATTTATTATTTACCGCAATATACTCAATTGAAGCCAAAGTTGAATATGGATTCTGTTTTCAGAATTGAACTCAAGAGTGAATAATTTGTTATACAAAGGTAACTTTAATGACAAGAATAATACCTTCATTTTTTGCTATTAAAATAGTACCAGCGACAGTTCTTTGTTAAACCTACGAAAAAACAATAATCATGACAAAATACCTGGTGGAAGTTGCACATAGTTCCGATAAGATTGAATGTCTGCGGACCATTCAGATTTTTCTGAGTACAGGGTCACATTTTCTGACTAATGCTGACTGGGGTTGTGCCGATGGTGAGCATAAGGCATGGTTCATTCTGGAGGTTGACAGCAAGGATGAGGCTCTCCGGATTGTGCCGTCTTTCTACTGGAAGGATACAAAAATAATCAAGCTTACCAAATTCAAGCTTAAAGAGGTTGAAGACATGCTCATGCAGCATGAGAAGTAATATTGAATAAATTGGTTAATTTTATATATCGATTTTTACTGATAAATCCTAATGAGAGTTAATATGACTACCAAAGAACAACCGGATCAGGAATCTTTTAAAGTCTCCGCCGATGAGCTGCTATCGAAGGTAAAGGAAATAATTAAGGAAGGAAATGCCAGAAAGTTAATCATCAGGAATGAAAAGGATGAGACAATCATGGAATTTCCGCTGACAATTGGTGCCCTAGGGGTTGTGCTTGCTCCTGTTTTCGCGGCTGTCGGTGCAATCGCTGCACTCGCCACGGATTGCACGATCATTGTTGAAAAAAGAGAAAATTCAACAGATAATACCTGAGCAATTCATAACGAAATTTATGAATATTTCCGTATTTATCTGTCAACCCATTTTTTGAAATCAGCAACCTTATCGCGGCTTACAACAAAACGTGTAGTAGAGACAGGTCTGAGACCTGTCTCTACTACTACACGTTTTTCCTGAACCTTCAGGGTTAACTGAAGCCTGCTCGATGAAAAGCTGTACATAAGCGCAATTGATTCGATGCCGACTATGCATTCGCGGTTTATCCTGAAAAACTTTCTCGGATCAAGCATTTCCTGCAACTGCTCAAGGGAGTAGTCAATGCCATAATCCTTGCCATTTTGATCGGTCAGGAAAACGCTTCGTTCAGCAATATGAAAATGACTTATCTCTCCTGCCGGAACCGATCTGTACTTATCACCTGTTCTGATGAGAAATCTGGATTTGTACTGATTTTTGAATTCTTGAATCAGCTGTTTGAAATCCCTCCGGAAGGGATCATTGGCGGCGTTCAGCTTTTTATATTTCACAAGGGCTGTCCGGAGTGATTCCTCATCAACAGGTTTCAGAAGATAATCAATACTGTTCACCTTGAAAGCCTTCAGGGTGTAATCATCATATGCCGTGGTAAAAATTACCGGGATGTCGACATTTACCGTATCGAAGATCTCAAAGCAAAGCCCGTCATCGAGCTGTATATCCATCAGGATAAGGTCCGGCCAGGGCTTCTCCTGAAGCCTGTTGATTGCGTCCTCAACAGTCTCCACAATATCCATTATTGCTATCGATCTGTCAATCTTCTTCAGGAGCCTTACGATCTTGTCAGCCGCAGGTTGTTCATTTTCAACAATCAGTATATTCATTCCGACAAAGGTATTTTAGCAGTAAAGTATTTGCCATTCTCTTCAACAATCAGGGTTTTCCCTGTAACAAGCCTGATGCGTTCAGCCAGGTTCCTCAGCCCTATCCCCGTTGACTTCAGCTGTGTCGCCTTCTTCTGTAGATTATTCATGACAACTACATGCTTATCTTCGAAAAAAACCGAGATCTTCAGTGGTTTTTCACGTGTGGCAGAGTTGTGCTTTATGGCATTCTCGAGAAGTATCTGCAATGAGACCGGGAGGATCCTGTAATTACCGGCATCGGAGTAATCGATTGTCAACGATATTTTTTCTTCATCCCTCACACGGTGAAGATCAAAATACCTGTTCAAAAGGTCAAGCTCTGACTGAAGCGGTACCATATCCTTCTGACCGTTTTCAAGCACATACCTGTATACTGACGACAGATTGTTAATGAACTGCTCAGCCTTCTCAGGATCGGATTGTATCAAGGACGATACCGTGTTCAGACTGTTGAAAAGGAAATGAGGATTTATCTGGCTTTTAAGCGTTTCGTTCTGGAAAACCAGGTTCTCCTCACGGAGTTTTTGCTCTCTCTTCAGCGCATCCTGCCACTGGATGACAATAAATACAATTGCACCGAATGAAAGACCCCCCAGTGTGGATTTGAACCAGCCATCGAATTCATTCACGAAAAAGTTCCTGATAATCATTGATGTTTCTTCTCCATTTATCAACCCAATAAATAACTCAAAAAGCAGAATCAGTACAAATGCGGCTACAAAACACAGGGCAATAAACACCACAAAGCGTATCAACAGAATTCTTGTAAACTCCTTGCCTGGGATTGTTGTATTCAGATCTTTGAAAATCACTCTTGCCACAAAAATGAAGATCTCAAGCTGCAGCAAACCCAGCAAAAAGAAAGAGATCAAATCTGTAAATTTCATTGAGCTCCGGTTTTTAACGGCAACCAGAACAATAACAACGGTGATGATAAGAATGTAAAGAAGGTGCGAAAATGGTTTTCTCTGATCGAGAAATCTTTCAAGCGTAAATCTTTTCATGTAGGTAAATTTACAAGTTATTTACTTTATTCTCTCCACCCATAATTCCCTGATGGTTTTGAAAAGAAATTTGTTTTCCATGCCCCTGACCTCTATTTCCTGTATTGTTCCGCCATACATCTCAGCATATTCTATCTGTTTGCTTTTAAGTGAAATCCAGGTTGTTCCCCAGTATTGTTCCGTTCCTCTTGTATTTACCTCATCCATTGTAATTTTGAGCTTGTTGTCAATAGCCCTGTATTCAATTACAGCGCACATTTCATCATTCATATAGGATATGCCTGTCCAGCAAAGTTGTATACCTTCATGCTCATATGTACCTATGTCTGACATATTAAATTCCCCACCGGCCTCCGGAATGACAAATTTGTTGTTCAGCTTAAGAGAATCAGAATGGTCCCAGGCAAACATTTCTATTGACATCATATCCCAGATAAGGTTTCGTGCAAAAACATTTTCAGCATTCACTGGGAAATTTTTAAATGCTTCTATATCAAGCATTTTAGATGAAGGTATATATGTAATGTTTTCCATATAATCCTGTTTTTTACCTTCACTGAAAGGTATTGCTTTCCCGTTAGATGCGGCTATAAAAACATTATTCCACGAAACCGTATTATTTTCTGAACCTTCCGTATAATCGCCTGTCACGAGCGTTTTTGAGTTGAAATTGCCATACAAATCAAGATTTGTATAAACAGCCGACATCCTGTATTTCCTGAGTATACCATCATTGTCAGGTTTGCCTGAGGGCAGTGAAGTAAGAAATTGTTTTACCGTTTTCTGCGGCTGGCTGTAGCTGACGGTGGAGGTAACTATTCCTATAAGGGACAGAACACCTGCAATAACCGTGAAATAAGTATTTTTCATGACATTTAATTTTTGGTTTTTCAATTAATCCTTTTCAAAGAAAAACCATAATTGGGCGTCAAAAAAATATAATGTGCAGAATGGTTGAAACCGGTTGCTGAATGGTATAAACGAGGGATTGAACCGGTAATTAAAATTTTCAATCCGTGGTTTGTAGAGACAGGTCTGAGACCTGTCTCTACATGTGATGATGAAAATTGTTTGGATTATTTTTTATGTACAATCGGATCC
>DAIUKI010000170.1:0-6337 GCA_036848255.1 Bacteroidales bacterium
TAATAAAATATCATATATTTTGTAGGACCCCCCATAAAAAATAGGGTACAACATGAAAATAATACAAAATAAGTTAATAAACCCCTATAATAATAGGGTATAATATGTAAAAAGAGTATAAATAACATAAAATACCCTGAAAATATTAGAACAAAACGAAAATGATATTTATATTTGGCGCGAAATATTGTGAAATGCTTAAAAAAATCAATTCATGAAAAAGAAAAGAATATTAATCGCAGCTATTGTCACATTAGGATTATTACCCTTTGTTTCTGTTTTTTCACAGGAGGGTACTGAATCCCGATTCAGTGTGGGCTCTGATTTTTACAGCAGCTATATCTGGAGAGGTACAAAATTTGGATCGGGACCGGCGGTTCAGCCATCAATGAAATATTCCAATGAATGGTTAACCATTGGAGCCTGGGGATCATTTGACTTTTCAGATTACCAGGAGGCTGACCTCTACCTTTCTTTTAAACTTCCTGCAGGGATAAGTCTGGGTCTCACGGATTATTATTTCCCGGGATTGGAATATAATGATTATTCCGAATCTTCGGGGAGTCATGCTTTTGAACTTAACACAGGATTTACGGCAGGGAATTTCAACCTTTCTGCCAATTATATTATTAACAAGGCCGGAGGAGCAGGTTCGTCAGGCGGGGACAAATATTTTCAGGCCGGTTTTTCCTTTAATTACTTCAATTTTTTCCTTGGGGCTGGCGATGGATGGCATACTTATGACAGCGATACAGGGGAGAGTAATTTTGCTGTATGCAATCTGGGTATTGGGACTTCAAGGACAATTAAAGTGACAGATTCCTTTAATATACCGGTAGCAGGGCAACTTATATTTAATCCTGATAAAAATCAGATGTTCCTTGTTGTCGGATTTACACTTTGACTTATTTTCTTTATCTGGCACTTCCCTGGAAGTTGTCAGATAGCAAATATTGATTATTGATGAATTAAACTATCTGCTATGAAAAAAAGATTGAAAAAGAGTATGGTGATCCTGATTTTATTGTTTGTGAGTATTTCAGGATTGATAGCTTCAGACGGAACTGAGATTGACACCGGAGCGACAGCCTGGATGCTGACATCAACGGCTTTGGTTTTACTAATGATCCCCGGGCTGGCAATGTTTTACGGCGGACTTGTACGTTCAAAGAATGTGCTTGGCACTGTGATGCATAGTTTTGTTGCAATGGGTATTATAACTGTATTGTGGCTTATTGTGGGATACAGCATGTGTTTTGGGCAAAACACCCTTGGAGGGTTTTTTGGATGGAACAAGGACTACTTTTTCCTTAAGGGGATTGATACTAATATCCTGGAAGCAAAGGTCCCGGAATATGTATTCTCAATGTTCCAGCTCAAATTTGCCATTATCACCCCGGCATTGATAGCCGGAGCCTTTGCGGAGAGGGTTAGTTTTAAGGCTTATTGCTTTTTCATAGCCTTATGGAGTCTTCTGGTTTATAACCCGCTTTGCCATTGGGTATGGGCATCCGATGGGTTTCTTTTCAACATTGGTGCAAAAGGGGCAATCGATTTTGCCGGAGGAACTGTCGTTCACATATCTGCAGGGGTAAGCGGACTGGTAGCAGCCTTATTCCTTGGATCACGGAGAGGTTATCCTTACCAGGTAATCCGGCCGAACAATCTTGTGATCACAATGCTTGGTGCAGGATTACTCTGGGTGGGATGGTTCGGGTTCAATGCCGGAAGTTCCGTATCAAGCGGACTCAGCACTGCTCAGGCTCTTACCGCAACACAGATCGCTGCAGCTGCGGGTGCCCTGTCATGGATATTAATTGAAAGTTTTCATCAGGGTAAAGCAACTGCCCTCGGATTTGCCAGCGGGATACTTGCAGGACTCGTAGCTGTAACACCGGCTGCAGGCGTAGTGCAACCCTATGGAGCAATGATTCTCGGAATACTGGCTTCCACAGTATGCTATATGGCCATTCAGGCTAAAAACAAACTGGGTTATGATGATAGTCTGGATGCATTTGGGATTCATGGTGTTGGTGGTATTACCGGAGCCTTGTTCCTTACATTTTTTATCCGTCCCTCGTGGATGGCAGAAGCCGCCGCCGCAAATGGAGGTTCCTGGTCAGTATGGAACCAGCTGGGCATTCAGGCAATAGCTGTCGGGATTGCAATTGCTTTTTCGGCAGGGATGACATTCATAATATTATTTTTGCTGAATAAGTTCATAAAGATCAGGTCAACCGAAGCTGAAGAAATGGCTGGTCTGGACAGATCATATCATGGAGAAAGAGGTTACGGAATGCTCAATCCAAGTTAAATAAACAAGAGTAAAAAAACAATGCAATGAAAATAATTACTGCAATAATACGTGAAGTTCAGCTTGATAAAGTGCGGGAAGCACTTATAGCTGCCGAAATTACAAGAATTACCGTGAGCCGGGTATCAGGTCATGGCCAGCAGAGAATTGAGGAGATGTACAGGGGGCAAAGGATAATCCCTGATCTGATCCCAAAGATAAAGATTGAAATTGGGGTAAATGAAGCATTTGTTGATATAACAGTCAACGCCATTCTAAGATCGGCAAGGACAACGGACGGGGAGGAGGGTAATGTCGGGGACGGTAAAATCTTTATTACACCGCTCGAGGAGTGCATCAGGATCCGGACCGGAGAAAGAGGCGGATCGGCTATATAATTGTTGTTGTAGAGACGGGTCTCAGACCTGTCTCTACAACATACCAATGATTAATTCAAAAACAATTTGATATCATCTTCGACGGTTCCGATACCGGCTATTCCGAATTTTTCGATAAGCACCTTTGCGACATTTGGCGAAAGGAATCCGGGAAGAGTCGGCCCCAGGTGGATGTTCTTCACCCCAAGATAAAGAAGCGCAAGCAGGACGATAACTGCTTTCTGCTCATACCATGCAATGTTGTAAGCTATAGGCAGGTCGTTTATGTCTTTCAGATTGAATACCTCTTTAAGCTTAAGAGCAATCACGGCCAGGGAGTATGAATCATTGCACTGACCTGCATCAAGGACTCTCGGAATACCATTGATATCACCAAGCTGAAGCTTATTGTAGCGATATTTTGCACATCCTGCCGTAAGTATAACCGTGTCTTTCGGAAGTGCCTGTGCGAATTCGGTGTAGTAGTTGCGATCCTTAAACCGGCCATCGCACCCTGCCATCACAAAGAACTTTTTAATTGCACCGGATTTCACCGCATCAACAACTTTATCGGCAAGTGCAATAACCTGGTTATGAGCGAATCCACCAACGATCTCTCCCTTTTCAATTTCAACCGGAGGCTTACATTTCCTGGCATGTTCGATGACCAGGGAAAAATCCTTACTACCACCTGCAGGCCTGTCGGCAATGTGTCTGAATCCTGTGAATCCTGCAGCACCGGTTGTGTACACTTTATCAAAATATGAAGCTTCCTTTTTCGGAGGGACAATGCAGTTTGTTGTGAACAGCACCGGTCCGTTAAAGGTTTCAAACTCTTCCTTCTGTCTCCACCAGGAGCTGCCATAATTGCCAACAAAATGACTGTACTTCTTGAAGGCAGGATAATAGTTGGCAGGAAGCATCTCGCTGTGTGTATATACATCAACTCCCGTTCCTTCGGTCTGTTTCAGCAGATCTTCCATATCCCTGAGGTCGTGACCGCTGATAAGTATGCCGGGATTATTTCTTACGCCGATATTGACTCTTGTGATCTCCGGGTTGCCATATCTTGTTGTGTTGGCCTTGTCGAGAAGAGCCATTGCCGTAACACCGAATTTTCCGGTCTCAAGCACAAGTGCCGTCAGCTGATCAGCCCCGAGGGAGTCATCAGTTGTGGCTACCAGCGCATCCTGAATGAATTTGTAAATCGACTTATCCTCAAAGCCAAGATTAAATGCATGTTCGGTGTAGGCTGCCATTCCTTTCACTCCGTAGATTACAAGCTCCCTTAATGACCTTATATCTTCATTTCTGGTCGAAAGAACTCCGACAGATATATTCTTTGCTTCGAATTCCTCAACAGTACTGCCTGTCCAGGTTGCTGATTCATGAGCAGTTGCAGGAATCTTTCCGCCAGCCTTGATTAATGATGCCTTTAGCTCATCCCTCAGCTTCAGTCCTTCCCGAACCCTGACAACAAATCTTTCCTGATCGAAGTTCGCATTGGTGATAGTCATGAAGAGACTGTCAACAATGAACTTGTTTGCCATATCATTTTCGATTCCGAGCTCCCTGAGCCTTGTTGTGTAAAATGAAATTCCCTTTGAAATAAAAACAAGAAGGTCCTGCATATTTGCAACCTTCTCTGTTTTCCCGCAAACGCCCGAAATAGTGCATCCGGTTCCTTTTGCGGTCTCCTGACACTGAAAGCAAAACATACTCATTGTAATTTTAATTATTGGTTAATAATATCTTCTGTTCGTAAAAATCCAAACTTAGTATCTGTAAAATTCCAGAACTTAAAGTTCAGCAAAGGAACCAAATTTACTTTGCATGATTTGTAACATATGTTACAAATTAAGGATTTATGAGAAAAAATGAGTATTTTTCAAACCAATGAATATAACATTCGAAAACATACTTCTGATCGGCTCGGTTCTTTTGGGTATAAGCGTACTTGTCGGCAAGACATCTTTCCGACTGGGAGTTCCCACACTGATTTTATTTGTCGTTGTCGGGATGCTGGCGGGATCGGAGGGTTTCGGGGGAATCAATTTCAATGATCCGGCCATTACCCGTTTTATTGGCATAGTTGCCCTGAATGTGATACTCTTCTCGGGAGGCCTTGAAACGAGATGGGAGGTCACTAAGCCTGTTTTCTGGCATGGGCTGACACTTTCGACGGTAGGAGTATTCCTGACAGCCGTTTCGGTTGGTGTTTTTGTCTGGGCGATCACCGATTTTACATTTTTTGAAGGGTTGCTGCTTGGCTCAATAGTGTCATCGACCGATGCTGCCGCAGTCTTTTCAATACTCAGGGCCAGAAATCTTGGGTTGAAAAAGAACATACGTGCGACACTTGAGCTTGAAAGCGGAAGCAATGATCCCATGGCCTACTTTCTAACGATTGCCGTTATGGGTCTTATATTATCGGGGGAGCAGTCGGTCCTGTCCATTATCCCTTTGTTCTTAAAGCAGATGGTGATTGGCACGGCAATCGGCTTGCTTACCGGCAAGCTAGGGAAAGAACTTATTAACAGGATATCCCTTGATTATGTGGGACTTTACCCCGTAATGGTAATTGCCCTGATGTTCTTCACATTCTCAATCACCGATTTTCTGGGGGGCAACGGATTTCTTGCAATTTATCTCTCGGCAGTGTACCTTGGAAACCAGTATCTTATTCATAAAAAAACAATTATGCAGGTCTTTGACGGACTTGCATGGCTTATGCAGATCGTTCTGTTCCTCACCCTGGGATTGCTTGTATTTCCGAGTCAGATAATTCCTATCCTTGGAACCGGGCTTCTTGTTTCTGCTTTTCTGATGTTTGTTGCAAGACCTTTCAGTGTATTTGTCTGCCTTCTGCCATTCAGACTTAAAATGAAGACTATCACATTTATTTCATGGGTAGGCCTGCGCGGAGCTGTCCCTATTGTATTCGCAACATACCCGTTACTTGCAGGCATTGGCAAATCGCAAATGATATTCAATCTTGTCTTCTTTATCTCGCTGACATCAGTATTGTTGCAGGGTACCATGCTCAGATTTTTCGCAAAGCGGCTTCATGTTACTGTCCCTGAAAAGGCAAAACAAAGAACCCCTCCCGATATCGAGCTTTCAGACACTATTAAATCAGAACTTACTGAAATTGAGATCGACGAGAGGAGTCCTGCGGCAGGGAAGCGAATCCTGGATATCGGATTTCCACGGGCTGCCCTGATAGCCCTGATTAAACGGAAAGGAAATTTTATAACGCCAAAGGGATCAACCGTTATTGAACCAAACGACACCCTTGTCATAATTGCTGAAAACAGCGATATTCTCAAACTGGTCCATGAGAGCCTCGATCCCGGAGAAAAACCTGAAATTGCCTGATATTAAATCTGGTATTATCTAATAACTTAACTATTGATTTAAATAAGTTGACAGAATCGATTAAATTGCATGATCCCTTTTTAAACTGAGATGAGAATCGACAGAAGAAAATTTATTGCAACAACGATAACCATGCTGGGAGGAATTCCTGTATTAAGAATTAAATCAGCACAAGGAAGGAATAAACCAGTAAGATTTGGGATAGTTACCGATATTCATTATGCCGACAGGCCGGCTCCTGAAAACTCAACCAGGTATTTTAATGAATCACTTGATAAACTATCGGAAT
>DAIUKI010000171.1:0-6289 GCA_036848255.1 Bacteroidales bacterium
TCTTCCGATCTTCTTTTCCATACCCTCACCTGCGCTTTCTGACCTGTCATTCAGAAAAGGTGCTGCATAAACAGCTTCCAGATCGACCTTTTCTTTCGATAAAAAAGCATATGCAAGAGCAAACTGGTCGTCTATTTCATTATAAGTATCGGTATCCAATACCATTCTGACCTTACCTTGTGGTGGTTCAAGTCTATTCAGGCGAAAAGACTCATCTAACCTGGGAAAATCCTGTGCTCTTGAAACAGGGATGTAAAGCAATATTATGCCTGTCAACAACAATGCTTTTAATTTCATTTGTATGTAATTTATATCCCTCAATACGTTTAGAAATAACACCCCCTATAAAACCCCAAATCTATAGACCGTCCTGGTCTTAAAGGACTCTCCCGGATTAAGCAGAGTTGAGGGAAATCCTGGCTGATTGGGACTGTCGGGGAAATGACCCGATTCAAGGCAGAAACCTGTCCTGTATTCGTAAGGTATACCCCCGTGTCCCTTCTGGCTCCCGTTCAGAAAGTTGCCGATATAAAGCTGCATCCCGGGCTGATCGGTGGTTACTTCAAGCACCCGTCCGCTTCCCGGATCAAAGACTATCACATCTACTTCTTCCTTATTGTCGAGAACAAAGTTATGATCATAGCCATTGCCATATATCAGCTGTGTGTCGATAGCCGGAAGACGCTCGCTGATTGTATGAGGTTTTGTGAAGTCAAAAGGGGTCCCTGCAACCGGCATGATTTCTCCGGTTGGTATCAGAAGTGAATCAACAGGCGTGATGGCTGATGCTCTCAATGTAAGAATATGGTCGGTTATGTCCCCGTTGCCTGGTCCGTGCAGATTAAAATATGCATGATTTGTTAGGTTGATAACAGTTTTCTTGTCGGTTTTGCATGTATAATCCATTACAATTTCATTATTATCATTCCAGGTATAAATAACCTCTGCAACGACATTACCCGGGAATCCCATTTCCATGTCAGGACTGTTATATGTGAATTTCACTGCCGGAAAGTCGGTGTTTCTCAGCACTTCAGTATCCCATACCACACTGTGCCAACCTCCGGGACCGCCATGAAGCGTATTCGGACCATTATTCCTGGGGAGATTATATTCAACCCCGTCAATTGTAAATTTACCGTTAGCTATCCTGTTGGCATATCTTCCCACTGTTGAGCCAAATGACATATCGCCTGCCAGGGTCTCATCAAATGTGTCATATCCGAATGTGATATTTGCTTTCTGCCCCTTTCTGTCTGGTACTTCAATCCAGTTGATCTTGGCCCCGTAATTTGTCAGCCTGAGAACGTTGCCGTTCCTGTTTGTAAGTGTAAGCAGGTAAACCTCCTTGCCCTGATGGTTCCCGAAAACCTCCTGCCTTACATTCTTCTTCGACTTGCTGCAATCGGTAAATAATGCAAGTGAAACAACAAGGGCAAGCATTAATAAAAGATTTCTTTTCATATAGTCTTGATTTTAAGTGTAAAATTTAAAAAGTTTAATTTCCGGAAAAAAGGAGGTTCAGTTTATACGTAAATGAAACCGGAGCCAGATATACCATGTACTGGGGCAATGGCCTCGGCCCGCATCCGTTAGATCCTACGCCCAGGGTCTGATGACTGATACAGAACACTGTGGCATCACTTTGCGGAAGATCAATCCTGTATTCCACCTTTTCCATCTGCTCATCACTGAAAGGAAGGGCCGTAAACTGAAGGAGAGATGAATCACTTTGAGCCAGGATTCCTGTCCCTTTTGAATTCGTGACCTTCACCCAGCGGACATCTTCATGGTTTCCTGCATCCATTGGCTTTTCATACGGTGTAAGAAGGTCCTTTATGGTGCTTTTATATACACCCACATCAAATCCACGCTTCCGGTCGGCATAGTTTTCCATTGGCCCCCGTCCGAAATATTCAGCCTGATCAAATTGTTTGTCAAGGAACATGCGTACTCCAATCCTGCCAGCCACCTGCTGGGGATTGCTTGAGTTAATACTATTCTCAGCAGTGATGGTTCCATTCCCTGAAATCTTGTATACCGCATCGTGATTTATTGTAAAACCGTTTTTCCCTTCCCCGAGGAGCTTGACTGATATTCTGACCTCTGAAGTACCTGACTGTTCAACCGAAATGCCCTGGGAGGTCCACTTAAGGTCCTTGATGCCATTGCTGACCCATCCCCTGTCGGCATACATATCATCGTTGCGGTGCGGAGCCCTCCAAAGGTGCAGTCTTGGCCCTCCGTCCGGCTTTAGGATATTCATTCCATTGCGTTCAAGCCTTGAGAAAGTTCCTGTTGTCATGTCAAAAACAGCTGTAAATCCTTCTCCCTTAAGTGTAATTTCCTTTTCACCCTGAGTCATTGCCAGGGAACCAGCCGGCGAAACCGCGGGGCCTTCAGCAGCCTTTACCGGAAGCAGGAACTGCTGTGAAGCTATCTCATATCCTTTCCTTGCCCATATTTCATCTTTTGAAAGTGTATAAGAGATCCGGAGAAAATATTCTGCTCCCGGTTTTGGATCACGGATCTCGTAAGGAACCTTGACGCTGGTCTCCTCTCCTGGTTTGACATCAAATGATTGATAAGTGCCCGATCCGATCATTGTTCCATTTTCTGACAAAGTCCATGAAGCATTAAAGTCCTTTAGGCTCAGGAACTGATACTTATTCCTGATCTTTATAATGCCTCCTTCGAGATTCCCTTCAGAAATATTGATCCACTGATAGGCTTTTTTCATTTCGGGATAGTGAGGTTTAAGGGATCGGTCCGACGCTACTACTCCCTTATGTATAAAGTACCTGTCGTTGGGAAATTCTCCAAAGCCGCCCCCATAGGCGAGAATTACATGATTCGGGTCGCGTCTGTTCCATATTCCCTGATCCTGCCATTCCCAGATTGCTCCGCCGAGAATCGATTCATATTTGTCAAAAACATCGTTATAATCGCCGATTGCTCCCATTGAGTTGAACATCGCATGTGCATATTCACACATATAGAAAGGTTTCTTGAATGAGGTATCGGTGGCAATACGCTCAACCTCAGGAACATTTGTGTACATCCGGCTGTCGAGGCTGGCAGGATTGTCCTTCCCGATCCCAAAACCCTCATAATGTACAGGCCTTGTATTATCGATTGATTTAACGACATCCATTGCCGCCCTGAAGTTTGTCCCTCCCCTGCCGTTTTCATTTCCAAGCGACCATATTATAACAGAAGGGTGATTCTTGAAATTTTCGGCATTAGCAACATTCCTGTCGATAATTGCAGCCTTCATTGTGGGTTCTTCATTGAACCTGTTCGAGTTGCCATGGCATTCAACGTTTGCCTCTGCAACAAGCCATACACCCCATTCATCGCAAAGCTCATACCATCTGGGATCATCTGAATAGTGGCATGTACGGACATGGTTGCAATTGCCCTGCTTTATAAGCTCAAGGTCGCGGATCATCTGTGCCTCGGTCACGGCATGACCGACATCGGGCCAGTTTTCGTGACGGTTCACTCCTTTCAGCTTAAGTGGAACCCCGTTGGCAAGAAATACCCTGCCTTTTATCTCAACCTCTCTGAAACCGGTCCTCACGGAAAGGGTTTCAATTACTTTGTTCCCTCTCTTAAGGGTAAGTACCGTTGTATAGAGCTTTGGAGTTTCCGCTGTCCATTTAGCAGGTTTCTCAACAGGAAATGAAAGCCTTACGGAGACCTCCTCTCCTGGCTTAAGAGCCGGAACTCCGTCAATTGCTGAAAATGATGCCACCACAGTTTCTCCATCATAAAGAGTGACAAAAAGTTTGGAAGGTTTGGCCGGCTTACTGTCGTAGTTCCTGACTTTTGCCACAACATCTACAGTGGCATTTATGTACTTGTCATCCAGATCGGTCTTCACAAAGAAATCACGGATATGCTCCATTGGCGGGCTCCAGATCGTAACGTTGCGGAAAATCCCGCTGAGCCTCCACATATCCTGGTCCTCAAGGTAGCTACCGGTATTGTACCTGTATACCTCAGCAGCAACCATGTTTTTTCCAGTCTTTACATACTTCGTGATATTAAATTCAGCCACGTTGCGGCTGTTGACGCTGTATCCCACTTTCTGGCCGTTGACCCAAAGGAAGAAACCTGCATCCACTCCGTCAAATGCAATGATTACCTGGCGACCCTTCCAGTCAGCAGGAACATCAAAATCCCTCCTGTAGCTTCCGACAGGATTCCTCTCTTCATACGCTGTGAAATTCCTGGGAGGTGTGCTCATTACTCTGGGAAAATCGCGTCTGAAAGTGTATCCCAGATTTCTGTAATAGGGAGTGCCGTAACCCAGAAGCTGCCAGTTCGACGGAACAGGTATCTCTTTCCACCCTGATACATCATAGGTTGTCTTGTAGAAATCGACTGGCCGTGCCTGCGGCCATGATACCCAGTTGAATTTCCACATTCCGTTAAGGCTTCTGCAGAAAGTCGATGCGTGTCTGGTTGCTACAAGTGCCTCTTTAAGGTTTGCATAGGGCATAAGAGTTGCATGTGCAGGTTCCTTGTTTATTCCGATGCACTCAGGATCCTCGATTTCCGGAGGAACGGGAGCACCTCCAAGTGAGTCTCTCACTGATGCAATCTGAGCATCGGCTGATGAACCGATAAGAAAGAGACAAATGAAAACCCCAGTAAAGAATGATATTTTTTTCATAGTGCGTAAGGTGCTGATATTCATTTAACAGATCTTTTGACCACAATCTTTTCCCCGTTGTATCTGACGGTTTCATGAGGAACAATTCCCGGATGGAATGCTACATGATTGTTCCTGGTCACCCATACTATTCTGAAGGTCCTTTCCTTCAGCATGCCGCCGAATTCTCCGTTACGTCCGTCAATCGTAAGATCTCCGGTTGAATCATTGTAGCTGAATTTTATGGTGCTCCATTCTCCCCTTTCATAATTGTAATTGGTTCCTTCATCCTCATATAAGGTAAATCCGCAGTTTCTGCCGGTGTAAACATACAGTGTGATGGGGTCGGCAGGTTTTTCGCCTGTAAACTGAATTTCCGGTCCGAACGGGATTATAGAGCCCTCCCTGACGAAAAGAGGGATCTGCTCAAATGGGGCATCCACCTTAACCTGGTGCCCTCCCAGGATATAAATGCCTGAGTAAAAATCGTACCATCCGCACGAGGACGGGAAATAAACATTGCGCGTCCTTGCCTTGTATTTATAGACCGGAGCAACGAGAAGTGAAGGACCGAACATGTACTGGTCACCAATATTCTTTACGGCCTTATCACTGCCAAAATCCATCACCATTGGCCTCATAATCGTGTAATCGTTGAAATAGGTCACACCTGCAAGGGAATAGAGGTAAGGCATCAGCCGGTATCTAAGCTTGTCGTAATAAACCATACTTTCATAAGCCGGACTTCCTGCAGGAGAAATATTAAATATCTCTCTGTAAGGATACTGACCATGACTGCGGAAAAGCGGGCAGAATGAACCAAACTGGAACCAGCGTGTATTCAGCTCCCTCCATTCATTAAGGTCCTCCGATCCCTTAATGGCCCGTGTGTACCTGTTCTCAACGCAGAATCCGCCGATATCAAAGGTCCAGTATGGTATCCCTGAAAGCGCAAAATTAAGTCCTGCAGGTATCTGGGCCTTCATATCCTCCCACCTGGTCCCTATATCCCCGCTCCAGGTTGCAGTTGAGTATTTTTGCAGTCCGGCAAAACCTGACCGTGTCAGAAGAAAAACCCGCCTATTGGGCTCCGTACTTCTCTGGCCTTCATAAATTGCCATTGCATTGACAAGGGCATATGTGTTGAAATATTTTGTTGAAGGCCCCAGGGCAGTCGGCGTGGAAAGAAGTTTCCGGTATTCAATACTTGCATTTGAGAGGATATCAGGTTCTGATGCATCCATCCACCATGCATCAAAGCCTTTTGTGAACAGATGTTCCCTCATCTGTTCCCAGAAAAGATCCCGGGCGCCCTGACTGTAAGGATCATAAAAGGAGCCTATATAACCTTTCCCTATCCAGTCCCTCACACTGTCATTTACAGCCTGTCTGTACATCCATCCCCTGTTGTCGAATTCCTTGTAATGATCTGTTGTGTAATAGAATTTCGGCCATACCGAAATCATGATCTTTGCATTTAGCTTGTGAACCGATTCAACCATACCTGAAGGATCAGGGAAAAACTTAGGGTCAAATTCATGGGAGCCCCATGAATCAACCGGCCAGTATGACCAGTCGAGCACAATATTGTCAAGCGGTATATTTCTCTTCCTGTACTCTTTCACTACG
>DAIUKI010000172.1:0-6240 GCA_036848255.1 Bacteroidales bacterium
TTTTATTAATCTCAGTAGTTTCAGTGGGGATTTTCACTGTTATTCTTGAACCTCCGTTCTTTCTGTTTTCTATTGAAACTGTTCCGTTATGTGCCTGAACAAAACCTTTTACGATGGAAAGACCTAATCCGGTACCACCTGAATAGTTCGCTTCAAGACGATAAAATTTATTAAAAACATTCTCCAGTTCGCCCGGTGGAAATCCGGGCCCTCTATCCATTACCTGTATTATTAAATCAGGATGATCATAAAACATCTTGATCCTGATTGTGGTGCCGTGATTTGAGTACTGGGCAGAATTAAGAACAAGATTATGAAGTACCTGTTCTATAAGTCCGAAATCTATTTTTACCAGAGGCATATCATCAGGTATATTAACTTCAAGCCTGAATTTTTCAAGTACATCTCTCAGGTCATCTGTGATCTTATTTGCAAGGTCGCGGACATCGTGCCAATCAGGTCTGATTGATATTCTGCCAGATTCCAGTCTGGACATATTCAGCAGATTTTCGATAAGTCTGTTTAACCTGGTGGATGCTTTATTAATTTCTTCATATAAACATCTGTTTGTATTTTTATCATAGTCTCCTGACAGAAGTGTATCGGATGCTCCCAAAATAGTTGCAACCGGAATTTTAAGTTCGTGTGAGATGGAATTAAAAAGACTCTGATAAAGTTTATCCGATTCGTCCAATACAGATGCTCTTCTGGCTATATCATTAAGATACTCTCTCTCAAGTGCATTTGAAATCTGTGTTCTGAAGGCATCCCAAAATAATTCCTCATCGCCTCTGAGTTGTTTTGTATGCCTGATAAGCACTACGCCTATTCGCATCTTATTACCGATTAATGGATAATAGGTATATAAAGCCGAAGGGAGAGTGTCTGTAAATCTGCCTGCTTTTCTTGAATGCTGAAATGACCATTCAGCAATACTAAATTCCGGATCTGTCAGATCCTGATTGTTATTTGGTCTCACCAGTCTATTTAATAAATTCTTACCATCCTGCAATAAAAATTTGCTCTCAAGCTTTGAGTATTTATCAATATATTTCACAGAAACATCGATAATATTATTAATCCCCGATGTTACAAATAATTCCCGGGTAAGCTGATATAAGGCATTGGTACGCAACTCTCTGTCCCTCGTAAGCCTTTCCTGGTTCCTTACTCTTGAGGTCATAATGCCTCCTACCATTGCAATAATAAAGTACATTGTCAGCATCAATATATCCTCAATTCTGTCAACATAAAAACTAAAAGGTGGAGGAATAAAGAAAAAGTCCCATATCAGGGCACTCAGGGTAGCAGAAACTAATATTGGCCCTATGCCTACAAAAAGTGACAGGATTGAAACAGTAACCAGTAATCCGAACGAGACTACCTGGTAACCAATGATATCCTTCAATGGATAAAAAATAGCTGCAGTAAGGATTGTAAATAAGGTTGCCAGCACGTATTGTGAAAAACCTGATGTAAAAGGTGGCAAGGAAAAATACTTCAGGTTTTTGGGGTTTTCGTTCTGATCTGACCCCACCACATATACATCAATGTTTCCACTGTACTTTATCAATCTGTTTACAAAATTACCAAGCCTGAAATATGATAACAAATTCCAACGTCTTGGTTTACCAACTATTATATGAGTAATATTTTCCTTTTGTCCTGTATCGAGAATCGATCTGACGATATCATTACCCGATGTAGTAATGAATTCAATGCCAAGACGCCGCGCCAGGTTTATATTCTTATTCAGCTGATCCTGTTGTGAAGGCGATAGTTTTTTTGTCGATTCAACATACAGTGCGAGAAGAGTGGCACCCATGGTGTAAGAAAGGCTCTTTGCCCATCTTAAAAGCTTTGCGGAATGAGGACTTGGTCCTATTACTGCCATCAGGTGCAAACCAGATTTCCATGGACCCGTGATACGGTTTTTGTGCATATACTCCCGAAGTTGTGTATCAACACGGTCAGCAACGATTCTGAGAGCCATTTCCCTGAGGGCAGTGATATTACCTTTCTTAAAAAAATTACGGATAGCATCCCTTGACTGGTCCAAAGTATAAACCTTGCCATCATCAAATCGTTGTAGAAGTTCTTCAGGTGTAATATCAACAAGTTCAACCTCATCCGCTTTTTCAAAAATCTCATCAGGAACGGTTTCTCTCACAACTATTCCGGTTATCTGGGAAACGGTATCAGATCGGCTCTCCAGATGCTGGACATTCAGAGTAGTATAAACATCTATCCCATTTTCAAGAATATCCAGTACATCCTGGTACCTTTTCAAATGGAGGGATCCTGGTGCATTTGAATGTGCAAGCTCGTCAATAAGGACTATATCTGGTTTTCTAACAATTATTGCTTCGGTATCAACCTCTTCCAGCTTTGTTCCTTTGTAATCAATGACTTTACGAGGGATGATTTCGAGGTCCTTAATAAGCTCATTGGTATCATTCCTCTTGTGTGTTTCAATATACCCGATAACAATATTTTTCCCCTTGGATTTATCGATATGAGCTGTTTCGAGCATGGAAAATGTCTTCCCAACTCCTGCACACATACCGAAAAATATCTTCAGTTTACCAATCTTGCTTTGTTCTTCTCCAAGTTTTATTGAAGCGAGCAATTCATCCGGATCAGGACGGGTATTTGAAATATTATTCATTTAAGGCTATCTGTCATCAAATTTAGTTGAATTACATTGATCCTGGGTTCTCCAAAAATAAAAAACTGGCGACCTTCGGTAAGGTTTTGAATTATTACTGAAAGTTTGCTTTCCATAGCCGGATCAAATCCTCTTTCTTTTGCAACTCGTTTTAATTGTTGCAAAGCTGCTTCGGGAGATATATGCGGATCGAGGCCGCTACCAGAAGCGAAAATCATTTCTGATGGAATATTATGCTCCGGTTTAAGGTAATTTTTCAGAATTAAGGAATCCCTTCGTTTGGTGATTTCCTCCCGTAGCCTGGGATTTAAAGGACCCAGGTTTGACCCTCCTGAAGGCATTGGATTATATTCTACTGAAGAAGGCCGGGACCAGAAATACTTCAAACTATCAAAATTCTGGCCAATAAGTTCCGATCCAATATTTAATCCATTTGATCTGATCAGGCTTCCTGTTGCTTTTTCCCTGAAAAGAAGATTGGCAAAAACGGTAACTACGACCGGATAAATAATTCCGGTAAGGAGTGTTGCCATAAGTAAAAACAATGATCCTGTTAATAATCTCTTTTTCATTTTTCTGATCAGATTATATTTAGTAGATCAATAATAATATCTATTAGCTTGATTCCAGGGAAAGGTATGATCAACCCTCCCAGACCGTATATAAGGATATTCTTTGTCAGAATTTGATTTGCCGGCAGGGCTCTGTATTTGATTCCTTTGATTGCCAGAGGTATCAGTGCTATTATGATAAGTGCATTGAAAATAACTGCACTCAGTATCGCACTTTGAGGGCTTGATAAATTCATGATATTGAGAGCAGACAAAGGACCAGGTTCTCCGGGATTGGCGTAAAGAGGTAATGCAAGTGCCGGTATTATAGCAAAATATTTTGCCACATCATTAGCAATGCTAAAGGTTGTCAGTGCTCCCCTTGTCATTAACAATTGTTTCCCGGTTTCTACTACCTCGATAAGCTTAGTGGGGTTACTGTCGAGGTCAACCATATTTCCTGCCTCACGAGCTGCCTGAGTTCCTGTGTTCATTGCAATTCCGATATCAGCCTGAGCCAGTGCCGGTGCATCATTGGTGCCATCTCCTATCATACCCACAAGATGACCATTAGACTGCTCCTGGCGTATTCGACGCAACTTGTCTTCAGGTTTAGCTTCAGCCATAAAATCATCGACCCCTGCTTCTGCAGCAATGGCAGCTGCCGTAAGAGGATTATCACCTGTTATCATAATGGTCTTTATCCCCATTTTCCGAAGTTGTTCAAACCTTGTTTTAATTCCTCCTTTAACTATATCTTTGAGATGAATGACCCCCAGAACTTTATTATTCTCCGCCACAACAAGTGGTGTCGCACCCTGCATTGCCAGTTGTTTCACTGTATTTTCAATGTATTTCGGAAAGAAGCCATCATTATCTTCAACAAACTTTTTGATGACATCTGAAGCACCTTTGCGGTATCTCCTGGTTTTTCCCGACGGTAACCTGATATCAATTCCGCTAATTCTTGTCTGAGCTGAGAATGGGATAAACACAGTATCGCTTGAATTCAAGTCTCTTCCTCTGAGATTAAACCTTTCCTTGGTAAGCACAACTATTGAACGTCCTTCAGGTGTTTCATCAGCTAATGAAGATAATTGGACAGCATCAGCAAATTCAGCCATAGGAACTCCCTCAGCTGGTATAAAGTCAGTTGCCATCCTGTTACCCAGAGTGATTGTCCCGGTTTTATCCAGCAATAAAACATCTACATCTCCGGCTGCCTCTACAGCTCTTCCGCTTGTTGCAATTACATTTTTCTGTAACAGTCTGTCCATTCCGCTTATGCCAATTGCGCTTAAAAGTCCTCCGATTGTGGTTGGAATAAGGCAAACCAGCAAAGAGACTAATACAGGAAGTGAAAGGTTCATATTTTCCAGGAGACCTGAAGATTTCAGGCTGTATGAAAAAAAAGCAGGGAGTGTAACTATTACTAAAACAAAAATGATTGATAAACCTGATAATAAAATAGTCAGGGCGATTTCATTTGGAGTTTTCTGCCTTTTTGCACCCTCTACCAATGCTATCATATGGTCAAGGAATGTTTTCCCCTGTTCAGATGTGATTCGTATGACCAACCTGTCTGTGATAACCCTTGTCCCGCCGGTAACAGCGCTCCTGTCACCACCGCTTTCCCGGATAACAGGTGCTGATTCACCGGTTATCGCTGATTCGTCGACAGTAGCAATACCCTCAATTACTTCACCATCGGCAGGAATTACTGAACCAGCAGAGCATATCACAAGGTCGCCTTTTCTGAGATCAGTTGCAGCGATTTCTTCCTCAACCCCGGCACTTAATCGTAAAGCTCTGGTCTCTATCCGGCTTTTTCTCAGATTTTCTGCCTGAGCCTTGCCCCTGCTTTCTGCTATAGCTTCTGAAAAATTGGCAAACAACACAGTAAACCACAGCCAGATTGACACTTGCAGCTCAAAGGCAGAGAAATTATCATTTATTAAATTCCGAAAAAAAACCAGAGTCGTCAGTAAAGCACCTATCCCTACTATAAAAATCACCGGATTTTTTATCAGAGTAAAAGGGTGGAGCTTCCTGAATGACTCTTTTACTGATGAAATAATAATTTCAGAATTGATTATTTTTTTATTCTTTGTCTTTTCTCTTTTCATTTTAGATTCTTCATTATTACCTGATCTGAATTAAATGTTCAACTATTGGTCCAAAAGACAAAACAGGGAAAAAAGTCAATCCGCCAATAATCACAATTACTCCAATTAATAATATCCCGAAAAGCCAGTTATCAGTACTGAAAGTACCTGAAGATTCAGGTACTACTTTTTTAGATACCAGGCTTCCTGCAATTGCCAGCACGGGAATTATAATGCAAAACCTACCGGCAAGCATACCTGTAGCTGTAAGAAGGTTATAAAATAGTGTATTGGCATTCAGTCCTGCGAAAGCGCTGCCATTATTTCCGGCTGCTGAAGAGAAGCAATAAATAATTTCTGACAGTCCATGGGGTCCTGCATTATTTAATCCTGCAAGGCCGGGTGGTGTAATTGAAGCAATCGCAGAAAATACCAGAATTACAAAGTTTGGGACAAGAATGGCAATTATTGCCATCTTCACTTCAAAAGCTTCTATTTTTTTTCCAAGAAATTCAGGTGTCCGTCCAACCATAAGACCCGCAATAAAGACGGTCAGAATAATAAAAAGCACCATCCCGTATAAACCAGAGCCAACGCCCCCGAAAATAACTTCACCAAGCATCATATTGAACAATGAAACAAATCCCGAGAGAGGAGAATAACTGTCTATCATTGAGTTTACTGAGCCGTTCGATGCAGCAGTAGTTGAAACAGACCACAAAATGCTGTTAACTATTCCGAAACGAAGTTCCTTGCCTTCCATATTACCGGAATAGTTTAGTTCAGAGATGTAAGATATTATCAGCCCTGCAAGGAAGAGTGAAAGCATGACCAGAAAAAGAGTCCATCCCTGTCTGGCTGATCCAACCAGCCTTCCATACGTAACCGTAAGAGCGGAAGGTATCAGCAGAATTGC
>DAIUKI010000173.1:0-6220 GCA_036848255.1 Bacteroidales bacterium
AAACAAAATTCAGGTTAAGCCCTCAAGATCAGTCTTCAGGGATGAAATAATCACTGTAAAGAAACCACCGGTGATCTATACATACCGTATTATTGAACCCATTGAAAACCGTGTCTCAGCCAAGCTCGCAACTAAATATGTCGAGGATCTTACTCCTGAAGAGGAGAAGGCCAAGCTCGATGTCAGGCTAACAGGAGTTACCGGTTACAGGGAGAAGGGATCCGGAAGGCCGACTAAAAAAGAAAGAAGAAATCTCGACAGAATCACAGGCAACAGTGATCTTATTTGAAAAGTGGTAAAAAGACTTAATATTAGCATGCTGGATCATTAATTTCCGAAGGATTATAATTTCAGCATATCATTTTTTTTAACTTGCATTTTTCTTTTCCGGATGTTCCCGGGTTGACCGGCCGGGAACCTACGATTAACCTGATTAAATGGGTAAGGAAAATATTGAGAAATATTCAGCACGCTATGCTCTTTTTAAGAAAACTGTCGGTTTCTGGCATGATACTGTTTTCTACAGGAAGATAATTGTAATGGGATCTGATAACATCAATCCCGAATATCATCTTATTTATGCCCCCAATCATCAGAATGCACTGATGGATGCCCTGGCTGTCCTTTTTACCCATAAGGGACAACCGGTATTTCTGGCAAGGGCTGATATCTTTAAGAAAAAAGCTATTGCCACTTTCCTGTATTTCATTAAAATGCTTCCGGTTTACAGGCTCCGCGACGGATTCAGTACCCTGAAGTCGAATGACGAAATCTTTCAAAAAACCATTGATGTCTTAAAAAACAAGAATGGTCTTGTAATACTTCCTGAAGGTGACCATGCCGGATTCAGAAGGCTCAGACAACTTAAGAAAGGGATATGCCGGATTGCCTTTCAGGCTGACGAAGCGACTGGTTTTCAGCTGAAAATCAAGATCATACCTGTAGGTGTTGAATATTCAAACTATAGCAGGTTCAGGCAGGTGCTTACCGTGGTTTATGGTAAACCTGTGGAAGTTTCGGAGTATCATCAGCTATATAGGGAAAGCCCTGAAAAAGCCTTTAACATCTTAAGGGACAGACTCTCCATCGAAATTAAAAAACTGATGATCCACATTGAATCCGTGGATGACTACGAGGCAATAGATGAGCTGAGAAACATCGTCAACGGAAGATATAGTGATGATATCAGATTACCCAAGCTTTACAGGGACAGAAGCCTGATCAGCAGCCTCGGCAACATGAAAGTATCTGAACCTCAAATATATAACAGAATCTGCCTATTGAGCCTTCAGGTTAAAAAGCAGGCCGGGGCATTAAATATCACTTACAGATTGCTGGAAAAGAAAAAGCACCCTCTTGGGTGGCTTTTGACCGGAATGGCCGGACTATTACTGACCTTTCCGGTATGGTTGTTCGGTAATATTTTCACCCTGACCTTCCTTTTACTACCCGAACTGAAAATCCGAAAAACCAAGGATCTTCAATTTCACAGTACATTGCGTTTTGGAATTTCCCTGGCACTCGCATTCGTTTTTCTGCCTGTTTATCTTATCATATGCCTTGCAGTCTTCTCTCCCTGGTGGCTGGCTTTCCTTATTTTCCTGACAATTCCGGCCGCAGGGATATTTGCATGGAATTACAATATCCTTGTCAGGAGGATTTTGGGAGGTTTCAGGCTAAGAAAATACAACAGCCAAAAGAATCCCGATTATGCAGCCCTTCGTAAAAATTATGATGAGCTCATATCACTTGTATCAGTATTGAAAAATGAATAAAAAGAATATTTTCACCGGAAAAGTGGTTTGGATCACCGGGGCATCATCAGGCATTGGTGAAGCATTGGTTCATGAATTTGCACAACACGGGGCAGTGATAATAATTTCATCAAATGATCCATCCGGACTGAATAGGGTTAAGGAATCCTGCGACGGAAATTCCGGAAAGATAATTTGTGCTCCATTTGATCTTTCCGACACATCAGGAATTGAAATGCTGGTTGAACAACAGATAAGCACAACCGGACGAATTGATTACCTGCTGAATATTGGCGGGATAAGCCAAAGGTCAAAAGTGGATGAAACACCCCTCTGGCTTGACAGAAAGATCTTTGAGATAAACTATTTCGGGACGATAGCTCTGACAAAAGCTGTTTTACCTTACATGATAAAGCAGAAATCCGGACACATTCTTGCAACAAGCAGCATCTCCGGAAGATTCGGATTCCCTTTAAGATCAGCCTATTCAGCATCAAAACAAGCTCTTCACGGATTCTTCGAAACTCTGTTTCTCGAAAACAAGGAGAATAATATCAGGACTTCTGTCATTATACCCGGCAGGGTGAGAACCAGTATTTCACTGCATGCACTCGACAGTAAAGGAAAAGAATTCGGAAAAATGGATGGTGTTCTGGCGAAGGGACTGTCACCTGAAAAAGCAGCAAGAATAATTATCAGGGGAATTATCAGCAACAGGAGGGAAATACTCGTCGGAAGAAGTGAATTAATTATGCTGTATATCAGACGTCTCTGGCCATGGCTCTTTTTCAGGATCGGAGATAAAGTAAAATCTGCATAGAAAGAAAGAAATTATAATATTGAAATGAAAGGATACAAAATTGGTGGAATTCAGCAGATCGGAATCGGGGTGAATAATCTTAAAGAGGCCTGGAACTGGTATAACAGGATGTTTGGCATGGACTGCCGTATTTTTGATGATGAAACAGAGGCTAACCTTATGTTGCCTTATACAGGTGGAGTACCTCAAAGCCGGCATGCTGTTCTGGCGCTCAACCTCCAGGGCGGGGGCGGATTTGAAGTCTGGCAATACACCGGAAGAACCCCGGTTCAGATTAAGGAAGAAATAAGACTTGGCGACCTTGGCATCCTGGTCTGCAAAATAAAAGTCAGGAATATCGATACAGCTTATACCTTTTACAGGAACAATAATTGCACTATTTACGGCCCACCTGAAAACGATCCGTCCGGGAACCGGACCTTTTTCATTAAAGATCCTTATGGTAACCTTTTTCAAATGGTCGAAGGTAACAACTGGTTCATGAATGAGAATAAAATATCAGGAGGTTCATTTGGTGCAATGATCGGTGTCTCCGATATAGAAAAGTCAAAAGTTATTTATTCTGACATACTTGGCTATGACAGGGTCATTTATGATTCTGCGGGTAATTTTCCTGAACTCACTGCACTGCCCGGAGGAAAAAACAGATTCCGAAGGGTACTTCTTCAAAGTTCAAAGAATTCTTCAGGTTATTTTAGCAGGATATTTGGTCAGAGTTACATTGAGCTTATTAGCAATCAGGGCAATCCGGGTAAAAGGACATACCATGATCGCTTCTGGGGAGATCCCGGATTTATTCATCTGTGCTTTGACATTTTTGATATGGATGAGCTCAGGAAATACTGCACCACCCGGGGTTTTCAATTTGTGGTCGACAGTATGAATTCCAGGAAAGGGGACAGCTTTGACATGGGCGATGCTGCAGGTTATTTTTCTTATATAGAGGATCCTGACGGGATTCTCATTGAATTTGTAGAGGCCCATAAAATGCCGGTATCAAAAAAACTTGGCTGGTATATTAATCTAAAGAAAAGGAATTCCTACAAGCCCTTGCCAGAATGGATCCTGAAAATGCTCAGGTTCTCGAAAGTGAAAAGTACCTGATCCATACAGGCAACCGGTCCATGAAGCTGAATCAAACCGGATTCTCTCTTTTTGAATCAGCTTCTTTTAAAACTCTCATAATATTGCCACCCCATATCTTTTCTATTTCAGATCTGGTATACCCCCGCTGGAGCAGCTCGATTGTTATATTTTTCATTTCGGCAACACTCCGGCATCCTTCAACACCACCTCCCCCATCAAAATCGGTACCGATTCCAACATAATCCACACCGATAACCTGGACAACATGATCAATATGGTCCACTACATCCTTAACCGTTGCAAGCTTCTCATACTTATCCTGGATCTCCCTGTACTCGGCGCGGGCAAGCGCCTTTTTATCATCAGGGAGAGATTTGAATTTGCCATATTTTTCAGATAACTCCTTAAGTTTTGCCTCAAGCTCAGGATTCGGATCAGGGGTCTTTATATATTCGCTTAATATGCAGATCTGAATCACACCTCCATTTTCCTTGAGTGCGAGAAGCATGTCATCATCGAGATTTCTTGGCGAACCGCATAACGCCCTGCATGAGGAATGCGATGCAATTACAGGAGCTTCAGTTAATTTGAGAACGTCATAAAATGCCTTGTCGGAGATATGGGATACGTCAATCATCATTCCGATCCGGTTCATTTCCTTTACAACATCCCCGCCAAAGGAGGAGAGACCATTATGCTCAGGACCTTTAGGATCGGTCGATGAATCGCATATATCATTATTTCTGGTATGCGAAAGAGTCATATATCTGGCACCCTTGTCATAAAATACCTTAATGCGCGAAATATCCTTTCCGATCGGATAACCATTCTCGATCCCTATAAAAGCCGCAATTTTGCCATCCTTCTTTAACCTGTATGCATCTTCCGGTGAACTCGCTACCTCAGCTAAAACCAGGTGCTTCCCGACATTCCCATGAATTTTTTCCAGAACATCAAGTGCATATCCGTATACTTTATCGAAAGCAGTATCATTCCTGGGTCCCTGGCTTGTAAATACAGCGAAAAACTCGGCATCCAGACCTCCTTCTTTCATCCTGGGAAAATCAACGCATCCCTCAGTATGCCTTTCACCCAGATCAAAACCCGATTCTGCGATATCCATAGGAGTATCGCAGTGGGTATCAACGGTCAGAGTCTTTGCATGGATTTTTTCAGCCATTTTTGCAAGTTGGCTGTCATTCTTTTTGCAACCTGGTAAAAGCAAGATTATGAGCGATAAACAGACTATTTTTTTCATTCGTTTGCGGGGGTTATTTCGCCAGCAAGTTAATCAATTAGAAAGATCAAAATGCCTGATAACCTGCATTTAACACAATTTAACAATGCAAAAAGCCCCTGACTGTGAACGTCAGGGGCAGCCATGAAAAGAATGGGTCATGATTCCCTGCTTTTAATTATCTTTCCGGTCTAATTTCTTTTGAGATGGGAAAATTCAAAATTGCCATAATTGGTGGTGGAAATATTGGTACTTCACTTGCCAGAGGACTTATAAGATCAAAACATTTCACGGTTGATAAAATAGTTATTACTGAAAAACGTGAATCAAGACTTGCGTTCCTGAAGAAGAATGGCTTTAATGTATCTGATGATAATATTAAAGCTGTAGCTGATGCGGAAATAATTGTCATGGCAGTGAAGCCTCAGCAATTTGAAGCACTGGCGGAAGAGGTAAAAAACAATATCACTTCCGGGCATATACTTATTTCAACAATAACAGGAGTCTCACATAAAGATATTCAACTTAAATTCGGATCTGTCCCTAATGTCCGGATTATGCCCAACACGGCTCTTGAGATCTGCGAATCAATGACCTGTTTGTCATTTAGTAATATGAAACCGGGCCAGGAGGAGAAAATAACTTCACTATTTGATAAAATGGGAAAAACACTGGTTATTCCAGAGGAGTTGATGGGCGCTGCAACAGTTGTCGGAGCCTGTGGTATTGCATTTGCGCTCAGGTTTATGCGTGCCATGTCGCAGGGGGGAATTGAAATAGGTTTTAATTCGGAAATATCCCAGCTTATTACTGCCCAGACAGTGAAAGGAGCTGCCAGGCTTATATTAGAAACTAACAACCACCCTGAAAGTGAGATTGATAAAGTTACCACGCCCCAGGGGATAACTATCTCCGGATTAAATGAGATGGAGCACCAGGGTTTAAGTTCTGCAGTAATCCGTGGATTAACAACTTCCTTCAATAAGCTTGAGATTATGGCGTCAAAGTCAGGGAAATAATATACAAATATTTTATTCCTTTCAGGTCCCGAACCCGAATACCTCTAATATTCCGGTAAAATGCCAGCCCTTTCCCAAAGCGACCTTTAATTGCCTGTTAACTTATATGCAAAAGCCCCTGACTTTGAATGTCAGGGGCAGCCATGAAAAGAATGGAAAAAATTGCTTTTGGACAGTAAAAGCTTCTTTATAAAGTTTTAACTTTAATCTCTTTTTTTCTAAGGATCAGAAAATAAATCCGTAATTCTGCTACTTCAGGTTTTAGAACTCGTAAATCTACAAAAAAAAATTGCAAAACCAATAA